>CAILMU010000147.1 GCA_903835325.1 uncultured Microcaldota archaeon
GACATGACCACCGACCAGGGCGGCAACCTGCTCATCCCGCTTGCGATACAAGGTGTCTACAAGGCCACCTTGCTGGGCAGGAACGGGGAGCCGGTCAAGACGATACAGCTCCAGGCCCTGCCGAAAGCCGTCGTGCCCCCGCTGACGCCTCCTTCAACCATCCTCGACCAGGTCGCCCCATACCTGCTATGGCTGCTGATACTTCTGCTCATCATCCTGGCAATCATTCTCTACTGGAGAAGGAGGAAGGAGAAGAAGCAGAAGTAGCCGGCTATCCGGCCTTTTTTCGTTTTTCCCCTTTTTTCCTATGCTTTTAAAATCCCCATCGAACACATCAAATATGCTAGATACGGGTAGTCCGTATGCTGGCTAGACTCTCTTCCGGAGAAGGATTCCGGGGGCGAATGACGGAGTTGACTTATGTACTATATCAAAACAGTCGAGGACAGGGTACGCCTCCCGCCATCCATGTTCGGGAGCGATTTGAACGACGCTCTTATGCGCATGCTCCGCGAGCGCTATGAAGGCAGGATACTCAAGGATATGGGGATAGTCCTCGCCATCAACAAGACACGCGTGCAATCCGACGGGACAGTCATCCCGGGGGACGGCGGGGCCTATTACAGCGTGGAGTTCGACGCCCTCACATTCATGCCGGTCGTGAACGAGATATTCCGGGCCGAGATAAAGGAGATAGTGGAGTTCGGCGCGTTCGCCTCCATCGGGCCTTTCCAGGGCCTCCTGCACGTCTCGCAGATATCCAAGGACAAATTCTACTACGACAAGAAATCCAAGACGCTCGGGTCCAAAGCGCTCGGGAAAAGCATCAAGAAGGGCGACGACCTGTACGTGAAGGTCTCGACGGTGAGCATCCGCGGGACATCCTCGGACACCAAAATCGGCCTGACGATGAGGCCCGATGGGTTGGGCAAGGTCGAATGGCTGACCAAGAAGGCTTCCCCGAAGGACGTGAAGAAAGAGAAGGAGAAAGCCGCCAAAGCCGAAGAGAAGAAGCCTGAAGAGAAGAAGGCCGAGAAAGCCGAAGAGAAGAAAGCTGAAACTAAGGGTGCATCCTCATGAGGGCCTGCAAGAACTGCCGCTTCATCATCCACACGAACGACAAGACCTGCCCGAAATGCGGCGGGGAGCTCTCGGAGAAGTTCTCAGGGATGGTAATCGTCTTGGACCCTGAAAAGTCAGAAGTCGCGAAAGTCGTCGGCGTGAATGCTACCGGCAGCTATGCCATCAAAGTCAAGTGAGCGTTTTCCATTTTTTTCTTAATCCCCATTATCATCTTTTTTCAATCCTTCCCCTTACCTATCTGCTAGGGGTCCATGAAAGGCTATATCTCGTTCTTGCTCGTATTCGTCTCGGCTCTTCTCCTTTCTTCCTTGATACGGCTCTCATATACCGCTGGATGCCGCGATATGTCGAAATCCATCCTGGCCGAGCGCGCATATTCGCTTGAGATGAATGGGCGCGAATCCGCGGAGGAATCGCTCTGGCAGGGTGCGCAAACCGGTTTCTCCGAATACGATTCGAGACATTCAGTTTCGATGTGCCGGCACTGCCCGTCCGATTTCTGCGCCCTTGCCCCTGCTCCGAACTACTGCGACCCGGTCCTCTGCGATCTCTGCTTCAGGGCCGATGACGCACGCAAGGCCGCTGAAAACGGGTCGCTATCCTCGCTGGCTGCCCTCCAGGCAGTCCAACCCGAGCCTGACTTCACGATAGCCATCTCGATCCCGTTCATCCGTGCGGTGCTGGAACCAGCGAACAATTCAAGGAACGGCTTCCGCCTTGGCGCCGTGATACTGGCATCCGATTCCGATATCGACTCTTCATCAAAACGGTTCGATATCAGCGCATCCACAAGAATCCCGCTCGGAACAGTGATCTCCTATGATTGAACGGAAAGGCCAGGCGGGGATAGAGGCGCTTATTTCCTTCGCATTCACGATAGCTATGGTCTCGATATTAGCCGCATCGCTCTTAGCGCAGCGCGATTCTGTGGAGGCGCGCATGCATGAACTAGATAAAATCAACCGGGCCGAGGCTGCCGCCCGCGCGGTGGAAGCTTCGTTCAACAGCGGGATGGATATGCGGTTCGGCTTTCTCGAGGAGAACCTCTCCTACCGCATCCAGGGCGGCAGATTCCTTGTCGAAGATGAGGGGAAGGATATCGAGATCGCGGGTGTCTTCGGCAAGAGCCCATGAAGAGGGGATGAAGAAATGCGGATGAGCGCCATACGAAAAAGGTCCGGCTTCCTCTCATACGACGCGCTCTTCAGCCTCATCCCCCTCGTCATGATGCTCTCCTTCGTGATGATGCTTGTTTCCGGGATATCGAAAGAATCGCTCTCCGGCGTGCAGGGCCAGGAATTGTTCGACAAACTGGTCGGGATTGCGGATTATTCTGTGAAATCCGGCCTCGCCGTGCATTCTTCGAATGATTTCCAAGGAGTTTACGGAAGTTCAAGCTCCCAGCCCGATTACATCATCCATAATCTCGTGAACAAAAGCATGCTGACAGATGGATATGTCGAGGATTTGAAATCTGCAAGCGGCCTGAAGAGCCTTGAAATAAGTGTAGGCGCGCCGAAAGGCGCAACGGACGATTCTTTTTGCATATACCGCATCGTCGTGGTCGGGAATGACAGGCGCATCTCGCGCCTTTTCGTATGCGGAAGCTGATGGTGACATGTCATGCAGACCCTCGAAGCCATCCTCTCCTTCATGTTCCTCCTGGCGATAGTTTCATCCATGCTAAGTTCATTCTATTCCGCTCCCCTGGACGACTCGCTCTATCGCATTCAACTTGCTCAGGATGCCTGGAGGGTGCTCTATATCAGGGGCGATTTCCATGATTACTCCGACGTTTCAGATTCGAAACGCGCTTCGATAGAGAAGGATTTGGATACGCTAGGAAACGAGACGGGGTTGTGCTTTTTCTTAGAAGGCGTGCGCATCACGGATTGCCGCGGCGCTCAGTCTGGGCGCGAAATGATTGTAGTTCTGCATGAAACTCTGATAATGGATAATACGCCGAAAAATGTCACGTTCTCGATTTCGAATCAGGGCACTAATCCGGCTTTTAACTGATTCACAAGTCGCCTATGTCACCGAAGCCGCCGCCTATATTCCCATCCGGGCCTCCACCCAGATTGCCAGCAGAGCGACCCTTCTTTTTCCTGAATCCGGTTTCCGGCTCTACCGGTTCTCCATCTGCCGTCTTATCCGGCCTCTCCGAGGCCAGCCTTATCGAAAGCCGTATGCCGGCCTGCGTCGCCTCGGCATCGACCAATGTGGGTCTTCCAGAATCCTCGAAATCTTCGGTCGGCTCTGCTACGGTGACAACGACCTCCCCGAAAACTTTCCCCTCAAGATTCGAGAGCTGAGGCGATGGCTCGGAAGCGATATCCGGGGCAGCGCGTTCCGTCATGCGGTTCAACTCCTGTGAAATGGGTAAAGAATCCGGATGCGAATCCGGCTTCGCGTTCGGTATGCCCGATTCGGCGCACATCCTGCTATCCGTTCCGAACCTGTTTTCCGCATCTTCGCGCCTTAGCTGCTCGTAAAGCCACCTCATAATTTCTGCGCTATCTTCTTTGAACGATATGGTTTGCGTTGCCGGCATTTTTTCCTTGCTCCTATCGCTCCCGCCAGCGAGCTTCTTGACTAGTCTGGCGATTCTCTTTTTCAGGTCCGCTACCTGCTCAGTATGCGCTTTTTTTTCCGTTGATAGCTCGTTTTCGATTTCAGATATATACGCTTCAAGGGCGCATATGCGCGCTTCAAGGCCGACGATATCGCCATTGCGAGGAGGATTGGATGTTGTTTTGCCTGAGGTTCCGCCATGTATCGGTTCCGGGGGCGCCATGCCTTTGGATGGCGGATAGAATGCGCTTGGTGCTGATGCAGCCGGACGGACGAAAGCAGGCACAGGGCTCACAATGAACGGTCCTCTGCCTGGGCCGCCCGGCTTATCTCCCTCTCCCATGCTGAATGGTATTGGTGGATTAGTATTATAACCGTTTTGTCCGACATAAACACACAATAATATCTCCGTTCATTGACGAATCGAGAGCAATAAAAACATTCTTGGCTATATGTGCCCAACAAGCGTTTCTACCAGAGAGGCGGAAAGCTGCGCGAAGTGAAACCATGATACAACCAGCCACAAGGAGCGAACTAGTCTCGTACCCTATCAGGGATGTAGTCCAGGAAGCGAAAGCTCTCGAGAGGAAGGGCACGGACATGATATACCTCAACATCGGGGACCCTGCGCCGTTCGGTTTCAGGCCACCGCAGCATATCCTAGATGCCGCGGCAGAGGCGATAAAACAGAACTACTCAGGCTATGCCCCGAGCGAGGGAGACCCTGAACTCAGGAAGACCATCGCGGAATACGAGAAGGTAGGCCAAGGAGATGTCTTCATAACATCCGGACTCAGCGAAGGCATAGATTTCCTGTTCCAGGCAATGGTCGACCCGGGCCATAACATACTCCTTCCCACGCCTACATACCCGCTCTACCTCACGAAAGAGCGCATCAGTTATGGTACCGTCGATTTCTATGATTGCGATGAGAACTACGAACCAGATCTCGATAGCATGCGGAAAAGCATAAACAAATACACGAAAGCGATTTTGGTGATAAATCCGAACAACCCGACCGGGGCGGTCTATTCGCGCAAGACAGTGCAGGGCATAATCGATATCGCAGGCGAGCACAAACTGCCGATAATCAGCGACGACGTCTATGACCAGCTGGTCTTCGACGGCGAGATGCCGCATATGCGGGAGATGTGCAAGGATGTGCCGGTGGTATGCGGCAATTCATTGTCCAAGAATTACATCTACCCCGGCGCCCGCGTCGGATATCTCGCATTCCACGGAGAGGGTTGGGACCTGCTCAAGGATTCCATGCAAAGGCTCTGCAACCAGCGCCTGTCGGTCAACTGGGAGATGCAGAGGGCGTACATCTCGGCTATCAAGGGTCCGCATGACCACATAAAGAGGTTCAACAGCGAGCTATTGAAACGCAGGGACACGATA
>CAILMU010000148.1 GCA_903835325.1 uncultured Microcaldota archaeon
ATCTCGTGTGCTCGCTCACGACCGCTTGGGGCGGGGCGCAGAAGCTGAGGGGCGGCGACACCGTCCGCGAGGACGTGGCGCTCATATTCGAGAGGAGGGAGGTGCCTGCCGCCTGCCCGCGGCGCGAGGACCACCTGACCGTGAAGAGGCTGAGGGAACTGTGAACTACGATGCACTCAAGATGAGCGGGGAGGAGACGCAGTACACCTGCGCAGGCCTCCCACCGTGCCCGAACTGCGGGGGGAACTGGCTTATGGTCGCGGGCGGGGGTAGAGGGTGGGACAGGATCTACACTTGCTCGTGCAGGAGCTGCGGCCAGACGGTGAGGTACTCCCAGGGTCTCGCCTTCGGTCAGCCGCTGACGAACACGGAAGCCGGGAGGCTCGTCGACGCCGAGTTTTCTAAGAGGAGGCTGAGGGAGCTGTGAGCTACGAGATGACGCAAATCAAGAGACAGTTCGGCGTATGCAGCAGGTGCAAGAACCTGAGGATCGAGTCGCACAGCTATCGCGGGCACGTTCTGATGTGCGGGTTGGTGATGGACACCATGCTCGACGACGGGGATGTGCCGTTCGACGCGGTCGAGTTTCAAAAGCTGGAGAACGAAATGCGTGAGAGCGTCATCTCCAAACTCGAGAGCTGGAGAGTCCCGGGCGAGTGCACGATGGAACCGTACGCGACGTACAGGAAGTTGAGGGAGCTCTGATGGTGGACGGGAAGACAGTGCGGTGCGACCTGACGGTGTGCGCCGGGTGCGCCAGGCTGGAAACGTGCAGGGACGGGACGCACCACTACTGCTGGCACAACGCCCCGTTCGGGTGGAAGCACGCCAGCCGATTCGGCGAGTTCACCGTGCCGACGGTGTGCGACAGGATAGACACGTACAGGACGATAACGATGCTGAGGGAGCTATGAGACCGGTGAGGCAGCTGCCGATGACGGAGGAGAACGGCTGGCATCATGTCGAGGGACACGTGGAGGGCCTGCACGACGGCCTCACCCTCGCCAGGACGGAGCTGGACGGCAACATGCTCGCCGTGACGTTCCACGGCGGCTGCGTCACGGTGAACGTCATCAGGCACACCAGGTGGTGGCAGGACGGGTACTGCACGATATCCGAAGACGGCGACATCGAGGGCATGGCCCAGCGCGACAGCGGACAGGTCGTCCAGAGGATCCGGCCGTGGATGGACGCCATAGCGAGCATGAGAGCGCTGAGGGAGCTGTGACGGACATAGAGCTAATGAGGAGGAATATCGGCGTGTGCGGCGGATGCGAGAGGTATAGGACCGTCGAGAACACGAACGGCTCCAGGTTCTACTGCTGCGCGAACGCTCCTGGGACCCCGGTGTGGGAGAGCTGCAACTCCTTCCAGCTCCGCCTGATCGGATACAACTGTCCCATGGAGGACACGCACAGGACAGCGAAGAGGCTGAGGGAGCTATGAAAATGGACAGGCAGACGGAAGAAGACCTGCAGTCGCTGAGGTACTGCATGGTGTACTCGCAGGAACACGACGAGCTCGTGAGGTTCCTGAGGCGGTACGATCCGTCGACCGTGCGCGTCAGGGTGAGACTCGTCGGCATCGGGTCCCAGTCACAGATGTTCAGCGAAAGCGACGATCTATTCCACATAAACTTCGACAAGCGACAGACGGTCATGCTGACCGAGTACAAATTCATCGACACCGAATGGGATCGAGAACCCCGCATTGATGGGTCGGCACGCATCGTCTCGATAGCGCTCGGGGCAAGGATGCTGAGACTGATGGACAGGCTGTACGCGATGAGGATGCTGAGGGAGCTCTGATGGAAAACGACATCTTCGCTGAAAAACTCAACGGACGCCGAAACGCCTCAGTCTGCATCGGATGCGAGAATCTGGTACTCATCCCATCCGCAGCCTGGTCGATCGACCACTCGAGCTTCGTGCCAATATGCAGAGAAGACCTTTCAGGCCGTTGGGACATGGATGAGTGCGTGGAATACGATGCTACCAGACATTCCACGAGGGCGATGGAAGGTTTCGAGTCAAGGTACGTCCCGCACAGGTGCCTGATGAAGGACAGCTACGACAGCATGAACAGGCTGAGGGAGCTCTGACATGCTGCACCCGACGTACATAGAGACACTGAGGAGGCTCGCGATCTGCAGGAGGTGCGACGACTTCCGCCTCCGTCCCAGGCGTGGCAACAACCCGGACACCGCGGAGTGCTCGCACGACTCCGACCCGTGGGCCGGACCAATGCTGCTATGCGACTGGGGGACGGGACACGTGCCCAGGACGTGCTCCATGATGGCGGAGCACGACCCCCTGGAGGCGCTGAGGCAGCTATGAAGATGATACAAACCAGGAGGTGGGAGAGCTGCAGATACTGCGAGTACCTTGCGTACTATGGTTCGGGAAACTCGCTCGAGTGCAGGCTGAACAACAAGCTCGAAAAGACGAATCCGTCTGATGCCGTACACTTGTACGCAGAGGACCCACACAAGATATACCATGCCTTGAAATGGATGGAGGTCAATGCCGTTCC
Organism: uncultured Microcaldota archaeon; assembly: GCA_903835325.1. Lineage (GTDB taxonomy): Archaea > Micrarchaeota > Micrarchaeia > Anstonellales > Bilamarchaeaceae > Bilamarchaeum. The sequence goes on from CAILMU010000148.1 coordinate 2,533, forward strand.
CGATGAGTGCGTGGACGAGGAATTCGCTACGCTCAGGATGTTGAGACAGCTCTGAGTCTCCGGTAGATAAAAAAATAATCTGTCAGAACTCGAGCTTTACATCCTTCGATTAGGATGTATCTTATAAATAAGCGAGTGTGAGATACGTTGCGGGAGGACTGACGTTCGCCTTGTGCTCATAACTCAGGTTGCTTGGTTTGATTCCAAGTCCCGCTACCAATAAATAGAGAGTATGAAGAAGATGAGAGAGACGATCATGCAGCAAGCGTATGCAGCCTATGCCTTCCAGGCCTGTTTTTATAGGGCCGAGGGTGCGTACTGTTCTTGCTCCATGGTGTGAACCAAGCCAGAGAGACTGAAGAGAACGGGCGACCCTCGAGAGACGGTCGCCCGAAATGTTTTTAAGCTCATTGACAATTTGTAAGTTTAATATGGACCTGTAGCTCCAATCGGTAGAGCGCTCGGTCGAAACCCGGGGTCATTTTGTGTCAGTTCGACTCTGACCAGGTCCACCATTTTATATCAAATTATTATACAAATACTTGTAGCTTTGATAGAATTGCACTAATCTGATTCATAAATAAAGCTATCAAATAAGGAGGAGATAGCTATGACTAAGAGAAACACCAAGCCGTGCGAAAAATGTGGAAGACAAATAAGTTTGTCAAATCATGGGATACATGTTGGACGGTGTAAAGGTAAACTTAAAACGTTAAATTCCAATCCTTTCAAGATGCTAAAGGAATGGAAAAATGAATCTGGAATGTATATCTGTCCATTCTGCAAACAAGAATTTGGACGAGGTATTACAGGACACATTTGGAGAATGCACACAGAAGAAGGAAAAAATCATGTTTTCTCTGGTCAACGAGGTGGTGGATGGAATAAAGGCCTAACAAAAGAAACAGATTCAAGAGTTAAAAATAATAGTGAGACTTTAAAAAAACGATTTGCGAGTGGAGAGATAATTCCAAATTTTCTCGGAAAACACCATTCAGAAGAAACGAAGAAAAAACTTTCTGAAAGATCTGGTGGATATAGACGCGGTTCAGGCCGAGGAAAGCATGGTTGGTACAAGGGATACTGGTGCGACAGCAGTTGGGAGTTGGCCTGGATAATATACCATCTCGAGCATGACATAAAATTCGAACGTAACAAGCAAGGGTTTGAATACGAGTTTGAGGGGGTGAAGCACGAGTACTTTCCAGACTTCAAGATGGAGGATGGTAGTTACGTGGAAATTAAGAGATACATGACAGACAAAAACAAGGCGAAACACAAATCATTTCCTGGCAAACTTTGCTTAATAACAAATGACGAGATACAACCATTCTTGAAATATGCAAAAGAAAGATATGGGGACGATTACATACAGTTGTATGAAGGTAAACCATATGAAAAATATGTAACTCCAAAAGAATCATATTGGAATTCAAGAAGAGAGTTGAGAGAAAAAAGAAACCAAGAGAGAGTTGAATTGATCAAAAATTCTGGAATAGATTTCACTATCCATGGATGGAAACAGAGAGTTGCAGAATTACTCAACATCAAACATTCACCAGCGGGGAGATTCATAAAAAAATATTGTCCAGAGCTAATAGAAACATCATACGTGAAAGGCAGAGACAACAAGCATCCGAAGTTTGTGCGAAAGCACACGAAGGAGGAATGGAAAGGAATATATCTTGAGAAGACTCTCAAGAATATAGAGACGATAAGAAAGTCTGGTGTAAACTTTTCAAGACGAGGGTGGCTAAAGAAATTATCGCTGCTCATGGGGATAAGCAAGAAGGGCGTAAAAGATCTGATGCAGAATCACTGCAGGGATATTTTGAGTCGTGCTTATCTGATGCCGAAATAGAAGTGTTCATTGATAATTAGTTAGTATGCCACGGTAGACCGTTAAAGACACGGGTTTGGCTGTAGACCAAACACGCTATGCGTCGGTGGGAGGCAGTATCCTGACGTGGCACCATTTTCTCATGGGGCATAAGCTCGATGGCCGGGCACCTGTCTTGCACGCAGGCCGAGGGGGTTCGATTCCCCCATGCTCCAGAACTATTTTTCAATGCGGGGTTGGCCGAGTTTGGTCAAAGGCAATGATCTGCAAAATCATACAACCGTCAGTTCAAATCTGACACCTCGCTCCATTTCATAAGTATCATATCGACGCATGGTGTAGAAGCGGCACGGACGGCTCTGACCCGTCAAGACAAGGAGCGTTACCTTGTGCGTCGGCCATCTCTCATCTCTTCCTTTCGGCGCTTGGCGTAACGGCAACGCGCTGAGCTTTGGACTCAGAGTCACACGATCGTCCCGTGTAGCGCCGGCCATGATTTCGGTAATATGCGTATGCACATGACTCAGGTAACCGCAATATGCAGTGTGTAATCGACGAAAATTATCACTATGGGTGGTATGTCCCTTAGTCACATGCATACGCACATTCGGTAAATACCCCCGTACAACCAAGGAGGTCGCCATGAGCTGGGTGGGCCGCAAGTTCTACGGGGTCAAGGCAATCGCGCTGACAGTGTTCGGTGACATAAAAGTCTTCCGGAGGCCGTTCTTCGCCGTGTACGACCCGACGGACTACGGCGTGACGGGCTGGGACTGCAGGAGGCTCTCGGAGCTCGCGGAGCCCGGCGACGTGGTGCTCAGGGG
>CAILMU010000149.1 GCA_903835325.1 uncultured Microcaldota archaeon
ATCATCGAACGGATAAAAACCGAGTTAAGGGCATCTTCGGCGCGGGTGGGGCCGGAAGATACCATAGGGCCCGAGACGAAACTAAGGCGCATCTCAATCGATGAGCGCTATCCCTACGATGAACGGATTATCGCCGGCATGGAGCTGGCGAAGATATTCCATAAAAGCGAGGATTCTGCCGGCTTGCTTTTCATGCTGGCGGACAGAAAGCACCCTCGGAAAGCGATAATGCACGCGGGGACGTGGCTTTTCGACATGTGCGTGAAGAACGGGGACTACCAGCTGCTCGAGGGCATAAAGCCCGAGATGCTTCCCATGGACCTGCGTTTCGTTCTAGAAGATAAGATAAACGCCGCAAGGGCGCGGGCAGAGGAGCTGAAAACAGTCCCGACGAAGCGGTACGGCGAGGATAAGCGGTTGGATGCCAGATTGATACCCTCGGCCCCGGCAGGAGCCGGAGGAGAGGGCCAAATCGAGACCGAGCGCCAAGCCACGCATGACGCATGGACGCCGGACCTGACATTCAGGAAAAACTATCCGCCTGCGCCCACGGCGCTCTCTGAAGACCCTAGAGACCGCCCCACTTTGAAGACGCCCTATTCCAGGAAAAAGCCCTAGGTCCCGAGATGATTTAAAGCCTTTCAGCCGTATTATCGTGCCATGGAGATTGATACAGCGAACGCTATCGAGAAGAAATGGTCTTCCCGATGGGCAAAAGAAAAGATATTCGAATCCAACCCGGATGCGCGCGAGAAGAGGTTCATCACCGCAGCATTCCCGTATCCCAATTCCCCCCAGCACATCGGCCATGCGCGGACATATTCCACTGCCGACATCTACGCACGCTTCCTCCGCCTCCGTGGTTACAACGTCCTTTTCCCTATGGCTTTCCATGTGACAGGGACGCCTATCCTTGCCATGGCGAAACGGATTGCCGCAAAAGACAAGGATGTCCTTGATGTCTTTGATAAGATTTACGGCATCCCTCCCGCGAAAGCCGCAACGCTGACGGAACCGCGCGCCCTCGTATCCTATTTCTCTGCAGAGATAGAGGAAGGCATGAAGGAGATGGGTTTCTCCATCGACTGGAGGAGGAAATTCTATTCATATGATGAAAAATTCAATAAATTCATACAATGGCAGTTCCGGAAGCTCAAGGAACTCGGCTATCTCATCCAGGGCGAGTACCCGATAGCATGGTGCCCGAACGACAAGAATCCCCTAAGCGCCCATGACACGAAAGGCGATATGGATCCTGAATTGGATGATGTCACTGTGATAATGTTCGAGGTGGCGCCCAAAGAATACCTGGTCGCGACGACTTACCGGCCCGAGACGATATACGGAGTCACCAATGTCTGGGTAAATCCTGGAGTCGAGTACATCAAGGCGAAATTCAAGGGCGAGACGATCATTTTATCGGAAAAAGCCGCGAGCGTTCTCGATCTTCAGATGCATCTCGAGCGCAAAGACAAGATTGAAGCGAAGGATATCCTGAAAATGAACCCGATCAATCCGATGACAAAGAAACCCGTCCCGGTCTATCCCGCATCGTTCGTGGATGCGGAAATCGGAACTGGCATCGTGATGAGCGTTCCTGCGCATGCACCGAAGGACTATCTCGCCCTGCGAGACCTCGGGAAAGGCGGCATAGCGCTCCCGCAAGTGGTAAACCTCGAAGGTTTCGGTCCTGCCCCTGCCAGGGAGATAGTGGAGAAGATGGGCATCAAGGGCCAGGACGACCCATTGGCGGAGAAAGCCACCGAGGAGATTTACACGAAAGAAGCGCATTCCGGCATCATGGCCGTAGGCGAATTCAAAGGCGAGAAGGTTTCTGCAGCGAAGGAGAAGGTGGGGGCAAGCCTTAGAGAGAAAAACCAGGCTTTCCATATCGTCACGATATCCAACGGTCCGATATATTGCAGATGCGGTACGCATGCTGTGGTCAATATCCTCAAGGACCAGTGGTTCATCGATTATGGCGTTTCTGAATGGAAAGCGAAAGCGAAAGACTGTCTGGCATCCATGAGGACGATACCAGAGAAATCGCGGGCGGAATTCCTCTACACTATCGATTGGTTCAAGACAAGGCCCTGCACGCGCGCATCAGGTTTAGGGACCAGATTCCCCTTCGATGAGTCCAAGATGATTGAGGCGCTTTCCGATTCCACTATATACATGGCATACTATTCGATAGCCCATCTTCTCAACGATATCCCGGCAAGCGAGATGGACGATGCGTTTTTCGATTCGGTTCTGCTCGGAAAGAAAGGGAAATCCAGCGTATCGGCTGCGAAATTGAAGAGTGTCCGCGACAGCTTCCTTTACTGGTATCCTGTCGATTCGCGCCACAGCGCGGGGGATCTGATACGCAACCATCTGGCGCTTTTCATCTTCATGCATGTAGCGATATTCGAGAAGGCGCAATGGCCGGCTCAAATCGCTACGAACGGTTTCGTGCTCATGGATGGCATGAAGATGAGCAAGAGCATGGGCAACATCCTGCCGTTACGGAAGGCTATTCAAGAATACGGCGCTGATGTGATACGTTTCTCTGTCGTATCCGGCGCGGATCTCTCGACAGACACCGACTTCAACCGGAGCGTGGCCGAAGGAGTCCGCTCGCGCTTGCAACTCAGCTCGCACCTTGTGGAAGAATCGGCAAAAGCCCCAAAAACAAAACCGCACGGGCGGATTGAGAGATGGC
>CAILMU010000150.1 GCA_903835325.1 uncultured Microcaldota archaeon
GCCATCGTGTACGCGCTGAGCGGGGCCATAGGCAGCCAGAACGCGAGGGACTGGTCCAGGATGCAGATCTACGAGGCCGCGCTCTCCATGCTCCTGATAATCATATTCGGCGCGTTCTCATATTTCTTTTTCATCAACCCCCAGAGCGCCTTCGCGTCTTTGAATATGGTCCCTCCGACCTCGCAACAGAGGCCATTGTCGCCCTCGATAGACTGCACGACCGCGACGGACATATTCGAGCTTGCGACCTGCGACCTGAGCATGTTCAACAGGGCCGCATTCCAGCTGGCCAACGTATGGTACGGCATCGCTTACATCACAAGCATAGTACCCGGCTTTGACATCAAAATAGGCCTGGCCAGTATTCCCGGCGTCATCTTCGAATGGGGGCTGGGCAGCATCGTACCGGTAGACTATGACAACCTTCTGGCATTCGCCTTTTCCGGGATAATGACCATAATGATACTGCAGCAATTGCAGCTCCTGCTGATATCGAGCTCGCTGCTATGGCTCTCGCTCTTCCTAACCATAGGCCTCATCGCGAGGACCTTCGGATTCACGAGGAGCTTCGGAGGGGCAATGATAGCCTTCGGGCTCGGCATCGGCCTGATATACCCGCTGCTGGTCAGCGTGACCTACGGCTACATAGACGTCCAGGGCAACATAAGCTGCATACTCTCGGCCTCCACATGGTGCGATGCCGGGGGCTATTCGGCTGGCGCGATAATCAACGCCATCGAACTGTTGGTGACGCAGACCACCCCGATCGGCTTCGGCGGCGCAGCATATTCCGGCTTTTTGCTGCAGATGAGCTACCTCCTCGCGGGCTTCACGTTCGTGCCATTCCTGAACTTCATAATCGTCGACACATTTATAATAGATTTTTCCCAAGCCATAGGTGAGAGGATGGATTTCATGGGCCTGCTGGCAGGCATCGTATAGTGATGGGATGAAAATAAGGATGATGTCATTCGCGCTGATTCTCGCACTGCTCGCATTGTTGGCAACACCGCATCTCGCACATGCCTCGTCACCGCCTCCCTCTGACACATCCGGATGCGGCCTGCTTCCGGCCAGCATATCCCAGGAGATCACGGCAAACGAGCCCTGGTACTGCCCGATAAACCAGCAGCTCTACGACCAATGGTCCAAGGATCTGCCGATGGCCGCCGCGGCGATGCTGTTGGCGTTCTCCGTGGCCGCGCTCATAGTCATGGTGGGGATAGCCATGAAGAGCGACAGGATAAAGAACTTCGGGATAGGGGAGGTATACGAAGCCACCGCGTCGGCGATAATAGTCGGCATCTTCCTGTATGTCTGCGCTGTGCTGTTCGGCATAGTGCCTGGGGTCTATGTGGTCAACTACAATCCGTTCCCCACCGCCTTCCATCTGATGACGAACACGATAGTGCAGATAAAACAGGTCTACTCGAACTACTACAACCAGTACACGTACTACAAATATATCACAAGCCTTGCGCCGACCGTCTCAGTGACGGGCGATATCTCAGTCAATCTGCCTTCATCGTTGCTGTCCTTCCCGTGGGTGTTGCCTCTGACGATACGCTATACGGACCCGCTCAACACGCTCGGCGGGATACTCTCGGA
>CAILMU010000151.1 GCA_903835325.1 uncultured Microcaldota archaeon
CGCCGGCGCTCAGGCGCGGCAGCTTGTAGCTGCACCTGCACCGGTCGGCGCAGGCCTTGATCAGCTTGTGTGTCTCTGAACCGAACATGACGACCTCCTTGGTCTTATTTAGTGGCGGAGAGCACCCATCCCGCCTAGGAATGCCTCTCGGCATCCACTCGCTTTCCAAGCGAGGTCAGGAACTTTCCTGATTTACTCTCCCCGTAATTGTATCCGGTACGGGGATCGAACCCGCGTGCCTTTGTATCGGCTTCGCATTGAAAGTGCGATGACAGTCACCCATCGCCGTCTCACCGGACATGTACTGTGGACCCAGAAGGTGCCGCCCCTTCCTCCCGAAATTAAAAGTTTCGTGCTTCGCTGCAAAGCTTTGGGTCCGAATAAGTTAGTGGATCCGGTGGGGTATGATCCCACAATCTCCAAGGTAAGAACTTGGCACTTTTTCCATTTAAGTTACGGATCCATGAGAACTGGTGAAGAGAGTACCGGTGTCGACCCGGAACGCTTTGCAGCGTCCTTCGAATTTCGAATTCGAGGCAGGAGCCGTCCTGCTTTACCCTCCATGAGAAGCAGCAGGGACGTCCGGTGCTGCCCCGGATCAAGAGATTTTGGAGATCTCTATGCTGCTGTCACATCCCGTCCCTATATGATTAATTGGTGAGAGTAGGAGGAGTCCAACCTCCACTTAGGGTTCCGTAGACCCTCGTGATATGCGTTTCACTATACTCCCATGTGAATGGCGGAAGGATGAGGGCACGATCCCCAGTCGCTTTCGCGACCGATCCAGGTTCAAACTGGTCACAGCACCTTGCTGCTTACCCTTCCGTGAAAAAGTCCCGGTAGGTTGTTCTGCCCAACCCCTGACCCGCTTATCAGGCGGGTACGACCAACTAGGTCTTACCGGGATACAAAACTGGTGGTCGCCCAGGTGATTGAAACCTGCCGCAGATGCTTATAAGGCATCTCCGCTCAACCAGAGCTGACGACCGAGAAGACTGGAATTTAGCCCGAAGGTGGTGCCGCCCCACCGACCATCCCATACCAAAGGATGATTTTTCTGTTAAACTATTCGGGCGCAAGGACTTATAAGCCGGAGACAGGATTCGAACCTGCGTAGTCTTTCGACGATAGATTACGGATCTATTACTTTTGACCGCTCAGTCACTCCGGCATGAGAACTGGTACCGAGTGCAGATGCCGCCTCTGCCTGAGACGCTTATGAAACGTCTTTGGTCCTGGACACTACTCGGTATACGATGGAGCCCCGTGATTGAATTTAACAATCCTCTGCCGCTTACAAGACGGCCATGTCGACATCTACACCTACGGGGCATGAAAAATGAGCGTCCTACCGGACTCGCACCGGTCTCTCCAACTTGGAAGGATGGGGCCCAACTTCTAGACCAAGAACGCATTATAACAATTTGCGGGTCATGAGATAATCGAAATCTCGACTGAAGATCGACAATCTTCCGTGATAACCACTTCACCAATGACCCAAAAAGTCTTCCCAAACCGGGTACGATCCGGTATCTGCGAATTGAGGGTCCGCTGATCTGTCCGTTTAATCTATGGGAAGTTGAAAAGAAGAAGAAGAGCCCGTCGCACCGTCCACATGATGGACGGGCTCGCCAGTTTCCGCATGAACTTCAGGTTGTCAATCAACACGCAGGAATGACCGTTTTCCGGTCTGGGCCCTGCGACCCGCTAACATGGCAGCGAGAGCGGGACCTTCCCCCGCACGTCGCCTCTCGGCGACACCGGTTTAGCAAACCGGACCCTTAAAATAGTTCGGGATCACCTCGCCATAAAAAGTTTCGGGCGACCTTCTTCCGAGGGCCGCCCGACTGAATCTCCGTGAATATCTTCTATTCTCAGCTGCTCAGTCGGGCCTCCTCTTTACCTTCATCCGATATAATGGATGAGAGTGACCACCCTCCCACGCTCTCTCGCGTGGAGGTTGTCTTGATTCCGACTGTCATACTTCTGAGCTGCATCTTGGTCTCTTCGTCTGTTCGTTCGAGTTTATTTATAACTCACACTCGTTTATTATACGCTCTCGGGACGGAATGTAAAGCCTTTTTATAAATTATTTTCGTTTTAGTTCGCGGCCGTCCACACCTTGCGCTTGCACAGTGGGCACTTGACCGTCAGCGCGTCGCCGTCCCTCTGATCCGAGACGTACTCAGCCTCGGCCCTCTTAAACTCGAACACGGTCCCGCAGTCGTCGCACGTGACCCTGTAGACCCTCTCCTCCGACTTCTTCCCCCTTTTGATAATCTTCATGGCATCCATCCTATCTTTTGAACACACATTCTCCTTCTGCACAGTGGGCAATTCACCTCGGCCCAGGTGCTCCGCGTCCCCTCGTCCATATGGAAGTTGTACTTCACGACGTCGTTGCGTGTGAACTCGAACTCGGTTCTGCAGTATCCACACGTTGTCGTTTTCGTCTCCGCTTGCGGTATTGCTCCCGTCTTCGTGATCTTCATAACTCCTCCAGTTTCTCTGTCGTTATCCTCCTCTGAGAATTAAGATGGTCAACGCGCGTGATCGTTTCGCACGTCGGGCAGTTTATATCCCAGAAAAACCTCTTTGCTTTATTGCTGTAGGCGTCAACACGCTCCCCCAACAGATCTATGGCGACTGGTTTGGCTTCTGATCCATCGAATTCAAATTCGGTGCCGCACCTTCTGCACTTGACCGCGTACGTCTCCTTCGCTGGGTCGAATCCCTCTTTGATGATCATCATGAATTATTTCTCTCTAATTTGTCAGAGATTGTCAAGCAAACGTATGTAATTATCGTCAGTACGGTGAACGATGCTGGCAGGAACAAGATGGCGAAAGCTGGCACTACCGTTCCCATGGAGAGACCTATCGCGCAATCGCGCAGTGCAACGCGAGACAACAGGCAGCGGCAAAACCTATCGCAATAGACGTGATAAGCCTTATTCTAATCGTATTCCCCCACTTAATATTCGGGAAGCGAATGGGAATGCGACGCCCCCATGTGTCTTCACGCCAATCTGTTTTCATGTCTCGTTCTCCGTCAGCTCCCTGAAGCTGTCGATGTGCAGGCCTGGGAGCGTCTTATCATTGTACCTGTTAATGAACAGTCCGTGCCCGGGCATGTTCAGTATCTCCCCGACGAAGAGGAATCCCATGTCAGTCATACCGTAAGTCTTTGTGTAGGTCTTCAGCATGTCCTCTGGCAGGTCATCCCTGTACTTCACGACGGTCATGGGCCTCGGACCCTTGGACTCGGCCTTCCTGCGTCCGGGTGGCACCGCCGCCCTGGCAGGGATGACAGCCTGACCGTTCCTCTCCTGGTGCCATTTGACCTCGAGCCACTTCGGGACGGACGCTGACTTCATGTTGGCGCTGAAGCAGACCTTCGACAGCGGCATCCACACGTCGCCGAACTCATCCGTCCTCGCCAGCACAGCCTTGTCAGTTTTCCTCAATACCTCGATGCCAATGTGCACATTCTTTGGGGCTGGGGTCGGGTCGAACCCGTCCTCATTCCCATATGGATCACTCTCCCAGTGCGATGTGTAAACTCCCTCGAGTGCGTCGTCTGCGTGCTCTCCCATACCTTCCTCCGTTGTGAAGAATCCGTACCCGCTGTTCGGGATGCTCCTGTCTCTGCCTGCGTTGGTCATAGCTCCCTCAGCAAATTGATTGTGTCCCTCAGTGCATCATCTCTGCGCTTGTTTCTTAACTCCGTCACAACTTGGATGGTGCCGACGATGATGCCAGCGACAGGTATCGTGAACATCAGCGCGATAGTCATGAATGTGCTCACAGCTCCCTCAGCTTCTCTACGGTGTCATACGCCTGCCTCCCGCACGAACTCGGGACCTGCATGCCCTCGAACTCCCTCCTCGACGCCTCGTACCACGGCTGCTCCCTCGCCCAGCCTATTGTCTTTCCGATGAAGGTCAGGCCCTGGAACGCGAGCCTGCACACGAGGTGCTTCTCCCCGTGACCCTGGTCCAGCGCAGAGACCCTCTCGTGCCTCTCCGCCACACCGAGGTGCATGCAGTCGCCGCACATCTCCACGTTACGCTTGGTGTATTCGCTCACAGCTCCCTCAGCCTGTTCTTCGTCTCGATTGCTTCCCAGTCCAGCCTCGCCCCACACCTCGGGCAGAAGTCGAACCTCCTTCGGAAGTCCCGCTCGCTGCTGTACGCGCAGGTCCCGTTGAGCAGCTCCCTTATCCCGCTGTCGTCGCTCTCGTGGACGAGGTACCCGTTGATGCCGTCGTAGTACATCGTAGAGAAGGCTATCGTGTGGATGCAGCCGCTCACAGCTCCCTCAGCGCCAGCGCCACAGCGTACGACGTCTCGGGGCAGTTGATAGGTACCTTCTTGTTCTGGAACTTGTCCACGACGCCATCCGAGAAATTCTCGTTCTTCTCCGCATCCCGGTATCCCTGGCTCCTATCGCCTGCCATCTCAGGGAATGCGAATGCCAGCCTGCAGCACAGCCTCTTGTACTCAACCATCGTGTTGTCGTCCACGATCAGGTGACCGCACCCGCGGCAGGTGCCGAGCCGACGCTTGATGTTCATCGACCTGAAGCTCACAGTTCCCTCAGCCTCTTCACGGATTCTTGATCCTTCTTGCACGGGCACCTGCTCGGCACTCGGTAGCACCCCATCATGAACGGCGTGGACCAGTCTGTCATGTCCTGCCAGAGCTGGCACCTAGCCCTCTTCCCTCGCCAATATAACTCGTCGAGCTCCTCGTGGTATTTCTCGCACCCCGCGCAGACTGATATGTCTATCAGGACGCTCACAGCTCCCTCAGCTTTCTGATCGTCGGGAGCACATTGTCGACGAAATCAGTGAATCCCATCCCGTCGTCCTCGTTTGCATCGCACCATTCCCAGTAAGCTTGTTTGTTGGTTTCGAACTCGATTTTCTCGCCCCAACCGTTTCTGATGCGCTCGTCTATCTCGTGGTCCAGCGCCATCGATGATATGTCGTCCTGCATCAGCGCTCCTCCACCACGAACGTCCCGGACACGGTCACGGCCTTGCCGTCCGCGTCGAGGAAGTAGATCGTCCCGCCCCTGTCCTCGGTCTTCGTCCTGGTCGTCCACTCCCTGATGACGCGCCCGGAGGCC
>CAILMU010000152.1 GCA_903835325.1 uncultured Microcaldota archaeon
GGTCATGCCGGAAGCGATGCGCATCAAGGGGAAGGATATCGGAGCAGAGCGCGCCAAGCAGATGGCAGAACCTATTGATTCGATATATGACTGGCGCGACATGCTCAAGCAGGTGAATTCCACGCTAGCAAAGCAGCTCGAGGACTTGATCAAACGCCTCAATGCGGCCTGGGATCGTGAGCTGCCCAAACTTGAGACGAGGCTGGGGCGGGCCAGGAACAGGGCATCGGCCGCCGAGGATGAATTTACCTCGAATTTCAATCCGCTCAGGTTCTTCGAGCTGAAAAAGGATTATGTTGCATCCGCGAAAGATGTAAGGGATTTGAATTCCGAGATCCGCACCACGCTGGAAACACTTTCAGCCCTTGAGAGCCAGCGCCATGATATCGGCATGCAGATAGGGAAAAACAACGACAAGATAGCCGAATTGAGCAGGCAGATAGAATCTTCTTACAGATCGGCCGTGCCGAAAAAAAGGTAGAAGAAATCGCCGAGACGGAGATTTGAACTCCGAATCCACAAGGGACACGCTTACCGGTGAATCTTCCGGAGAAAATTCCAGGCATACGCTTCGATTTGAGTTTTTTCCTCAAAGAGAATGTGCGCACTACCGGGTTATGCGATCTCGGCGTGAAAACAGTTGTCTCACAGTAGCCGGGAGCCAAAGAACGAAGTTCTTTGCGATCTCGGCTCACGATATATATCCGTCGATAGACGTCATCCTTGAAAATGAGTGGAATCTTTTATAATTGTTCTTGGCAAACTAGGATTGGGAGGAATGTTTTATGAGCGCAGTTTCACCACTCAAGCAGACCGATGGCGCGATTTTCGACCTTATCGAAAAGGAGACGGAGTACCAGAAGAAGACGCTCCGCCTCATCGCATCCGAGAACTACGCGAGCAAAGCCGTCATGGAAGCGACAGGCTCGATTCTTACGAACAAGTATGCCGAAGGTTACCCGAAAAAAAGGTATTATGCCGGCAATAAATATGTGGACGAAATCGAGCTTCTCGCCATCGAGCGCGCGAAGAAATTATTTGGTGTTGGGCACGCGAACGTGCAGCCCCACTCCGGCGCATCGGCGAACATCGCTGCATTCTTTGCTTTCCTTGATGTCGGGAACAAATTCATGGGGCTTGATCTTCCGCATGGAGGGCACCTCACGCACGGGTCCCCAGTGAATTTCTCAGGCAAATGGTTCAAACCGGTCTCATACAGCGTGGAGAAGGACACAGAAGCGCTTGATTACGATAAGATAAGGAAAAGGGCGATAGAGGAGAAGCCGAAACTCATAATCTGCGGTTACACTGCATATTCCCTTATCATAGATTTCAAGGCGTTCCGCGGGATTTGCGATGAGGTGGGCGCCACGATGATGTGCGACATCAGCCATTTCGCAGGCTTAATCGCTGGCGGGGTTTATCCTTCGCCCGCGCCTTATGCGGATATCATAACATCAACAACGCACAAGACGCTGCGAGGCCCGAGGGGCGCCATGATAATGTGCCCTGAAGCGAATGCGCAAAGGATTGACAAAGCGATATTCCCGGGGATGCAAGGAGGCCCGCTCGAGAACGTCATCGCGGCCAAAGCGGTCTGCTACCATGAAGCCATGCAGCCGGATTTCAAGACGTACGCCGCTCAGATAGTGAAGAACGCGAAGGTGCTGGCGGAAGAGCTTTCATCGAAAGGTTTGAGGCTTGTCGCTGGAAAAACCGAGACGCACCTGATACTCCTGGACCTCACAGCCAAGGGCATCACAGGGCGCGATGCGCAGGCTGCCCTGGAGGAAGCCGGGATAATCGCGAACCGGAACACGGTGCCGTTCGACACAAGGAGCCCGTTCGTGACAAGCGGCCTGAGGCTCGGGACGCCAGCGCTCACAACGCGCGGGATGAAGGAAGGCGAGATGAAGCACATAGCTGACCTGATCGTGAAAGTCATAGAGAATCCTAACGACAGCGCGCTGAAACTGAAAGTGAGGGGCGAAGCCGAAGGGTTGTGCGAGCGGTTCCCGATTTACAAGGAGTGAATTTTTAAAAAGAGTCAGGTTATCGTCCGCCCTCATGGTTTTCGATAAC
>CAILMU010000153.1 GCA_903835325.1 uncultured Microcaldota archaeon
AGCAGATGCCGATGCGATACGCCCCGCAGGAAGACAAATAGCTGTCATAGTATCCTTTGCCATAGCCCAGGCGGTGCATGCACAGGCCGAATGAGACGCCCGGAACGACTACCACGTCAGGTTCCGGAGGCGGGTTCTTTTTATCGGCTTCCCTGATTGGCGGCTCCAATATGCCGTATTTGCCGCTCACCAGTTCCGTGAACGAGCGGAAACGCACGAAGTTGATTTTATGGTCTGTCACCGGGACAAGAACCTGCTTCCCTGCCTTTATGGCATAGCCTATCATCCGCTCCGTGTCCACCTCGTTGCCTTTCCTGATATAGAACGCGACGGTCTTGGCTTCCGCGAATCTCGGGCGCGAGAAGAGGCGCTCCATTATCGAATCCGACATGGACTGGACCTCTTCCGGGCTGAGGGCGTCGCGTTTTGCTAGAATCTTCCTGCGAAGGGCCGCTTTCAGCTGGTGGACCATTGTACCCGCAGCTTAAAGGGCATGGATAGATTAAAACGTTTTCCCACCCCCAATCCTCACCATGGAAGCGATAGCGAAGTATGTTTTCGAGGCGGGCATGCTGAAGCGCGTGAAGAGGAGCGGCTGGTGGGCAGAGGGCATCAAGGACCCTGAGACTGTGGCTGAGCATTCGTTCCGGACCGGGATAATCGCGCTTTTCCTTGCCAAGATGGAGGGATTGGACGATGATTCCGCGAATAGGTTATGCGCCGCCGGGCTTTTCCACGACATGCTCGAAACCAGGATAGGCGATATGAACAAGATAACGGCGAGGTATGTCACAGTGAAGGAATCGCTGGAAGGCAAAGTCATAAGCGACCAGATAGAGTCCCTTCCTCGCGAATTGAAAAAAGCGATTCCCGACACAAAAAAACTCTCACCGCTCGAGCGCTCGATATTGAAAGATGCGGATTACCTGGAGTGCGCGTTCCAGGCCAAGGAGTATTCCGATATGGGGAACAGGGGCACGTTCAGCTGGATAGCAAGCATCGAGACGCGGCTGAAGACGAAAAGCGCGAGGAAGCTGATCCTGCAGATGAAAAGAATGGATTCCAACTCCTGGTGGGAAGGCCTCAAGAAGCTAGTATAATGGAGGGGGAATCAGAAAAAAGAGAATCTGATGATCGAGGAAAGACATAGTAGAAGAAAAATTTAGAAAAAATAATAAGAAATAAATGAAATCAATCTACTTCCGGTTGGCGATTAACGCTCCGCATGCCGCAAGCATGATGAATGCAGAGGGCAGGCAGCACATTCCGCTTCCGGTCCCGCTCGCGTTCCCGTATGCCTGCTGCATGGATTGCTGCAGGGAAGCCGTGTCATTCGCGTCGTAGTATTTTCCGCCGCTGTCGGAAGCCAGGCCCTGCATCTGCGTCTGGGCGGATGAGCTGAGCTGGAACCCGACCACGTTCACCATCGCGACCCCGTGAGAGTTCGCGGTGGAGGCGAGCGTGCTCGCATCGAAAGTCCCGCAGGTCTCCTCGCCGTCGGTCAGCATGATGATGGCTGCGTTCTTGCCGCTGGACTGCACATAGGTCGATGCCTCTGTTATCGCATCGGCTATCGGCGTGTCATCCTGCGGGCTGAGGGCATTTATCGCGGTGATAATCTGCGCCTTGTCAGTCGTGAACGGGACGACCACGCGGGCGCCTCCGCTCATCGGGTCCCCTGCGCTGTCGCAGGCGTCATACACCATGAGGGCTATCTCGTCGTTCGAGTTCTGCACTATCTGCGTGGCGGCCTGTTTTGCCGCATCCAGTTTCGTTCCGCCGCTGTCGAGCGACTCGCCCATGCTGCCAGTGGAATCTATAATCAGCAGTATAGGGCGGGCGAAAGAAAGCGACAACATCAGGCACAATATGACCACAATCGTTTTCATTTTCATATATCAGCACCGCCCAAGTATCTTCGGCAGGGTTTATTATAGTTTTCGAATGACGTTGCCTCTGCCCCGCTTGAACCGTTTTATGTAACCCGAGGATTCAAGCTCCGAGAGGATGAGGCTCATCTTGGCATCTGAGAAATTGAGCGTTTCGCGCAGCTCTTTCTGGGTGGAGCGGCCTTCGGAGGAATCGAGAGCGGAAAGAACCGTTTTAGCGTCTCGGTCGAGCGCTGGGCGCACGGGATTTGTTTGAATTTTTTCGGGTGGTTCGCTCGTTTGTATTTCATTGGCTGGTTCGCTCGAAATTTGTTCTTTAATCTTTGAAGGATGGTTCCAGAAGCGGTTTGCCCAGATGAAGACGGCGATAAGGACAAGAATGATCGCGATCGGGAGCGAATAATCCCAAACGCTCGATGCCCGATTGAGGACGAGGTCCAATCTCTGGTCTTGTGTTCCGACCTTTATCTGGTCGCTTGCGAGGAATATCGTGTTCCCGGAATCGTCGCTCGAACTCGCTGTTACTGTGAAATTCCCTTCCGGAAGGAAAATGGAGTAATTGCCTTTTTCCGTGACCATCTGGTATGTGAACGGGCCTTCTATCCGGATCACAGTGTGGTTGAGGGGTTGAAGATCCGAGCGATAGATGTCGCCATGAACGAATCCGGCCGTGGATAGGGCTGAGATGATTAGCAGCGCCATTACCATCCGGACTTCATGCATACGACGTGAGTTGGTTTCCTTAATTTATAAACATACTTTCGAAAACATCACTCCGAAAATTTCTATATAAATAAGCGAAAACCAAGCAAACGCATGAACAGCATGATAGAATCCGTGTGGACGATGCTCGCGATGACGCTCATGGTTTTCCTGAGCGGATGCGCATATCTCCAGGAGGCTCCGAACAACGGACAGGTCGGAAATGGATTGAATGGTTATACCATCAATATAACAGCCATACCTGCTGACGGGCTGGTAAGCGCCAGCGGGGACGAGAACCTGTCGGTCGTCAGGATAGGGAGCGAATACGAGAGCGGCAGATGGAGATTCCCCCATCAGAGTTATCCGGACGAGTTCACGGGTGCCGGCATATACAGCGACACATTCATCATGCTGAACAAATCCCTTCTCAAGACCCTTGATGAAAACGAAGCGATCTGGCTGACGGCAGGGATGGGAAACGACAACCAGACAGTGCTGTTCAACGCTATATATACTAACGATGTTTCTGCGTGCGGAGAATCGAGCGCTGCGGCAGCGAGCCAGGGCGGTTCTG
>CAILMU010000154.1 GCA_903835325.1 uncultured Microcaldota archaeon
CGGGGGCACGACGGCTTTCGGCAGGGCCTGGAGCTGTATCGTCTTGACCGGCTCCCCGTTCCTGCCCAGCAAGGTGGCCTTGTAGACACCTTGTATCGCAAGCGGGATGAGCAGGTTGCCGCCCTGGTCGGTGGTCATGTCGCTCACGGCGCCGTTCGGGGATGTCACGACGACCTTGCAGTAGGAGCACCTCAAACCGTTTTCGGTCGTGGAGATGTCGGCGCTCGTTCCTATGAAGCCGCCGTTCCCTTGGATGTCGCGTGATACGCACGTGTGCTCCACGCAGTCCGAACCTTGCGGGCACTGCGGGCATGCTGCCTGGTCCCCGCAGGCGTAGGTTTCGGTGATCCGGTGGTTCGACACCAGCCCGCATCCTGTTACCTGCTGGCATGAACCTGTGGCTGCTCCAGTATCGCGGTTGGTGCAGTAGTAAGCGTCTTCGCAGGCGCTGTCTGTTTTGCAGCACCCGGGTGCGACGCACTGGGGCGTGCAGACGCCATTGATGCGGGTCTCGCCCGATTTGCATTCAGCCAGGCAGTTGCCGGATACTGATTCATAGCCGCTTGCGCAGACGCATGCATAGCTCTGCAGAATTTCGTTCGCTCCGCATACGGGCGGCTTGATGGTCTGGCAACTCGAGCATGCGATCAGAGAGGCTCCTGAGAGGGTCTTGGGATCGTAGCCAGAGCCGCTTGCCGTTATGGCGACAGTGCCATCGCAGCCGCTGAAGCCTATCTTGCCGTCAGTATCGGTGTAATAGACATTCTGGCCGTTGCTTCCGTCCACAAGGACGTGGATCCCTTCGACCGGCCTGCCATTGTATGTGACAGTCGCGATATCGCCGTCACAGGTCGAACTCAATGAGACCGACAACGGCCGGTGTTCTGAAGGCGGATTCGATGGCGGCTTGGTCGAACTTATGTTTACCGTGAAGTTCCAAGTCGCGCTGACTCCTGTATTCACACCGTCGCTGCAGTTGATGAACCAGTTATGCGGGCCGTTCGTGAGGCTTGTCGCGCTGATGGATGATGTGGTGCCGTTCCCTGCTGACGGATTAGTCGAGACCAGCGAACCATTCACGAAAAGCGAACAGGACAATGTAGGCGCGATATTGTCTGCCGGGATGAAGCTGAAACTCGCTGAACTGGACGTCAGGTTGTCATCGTTCAACGGGCTGAGGAGACTGATTGTGGGCGGGGTCGTATCTATCGTGATGTTCCGCAGAGGGCCGAGACCCATGTTCCCGCCAAGGTCTGTGCAGTTCACCCTCCACATGTATTTGCCGTCAGGTGCGCCGCTGAAGGAGAAATTCGTGACCGTGTTGTTGAAGACGGATGTGTTGGTCCGGACCGGCAGGTTCCCCAGGACTCCGCCTAGCAGGGTGCATGAGAAGTTCGGCGAGAAGTTATCGGTTGCGACGAAAGTAAAATTGGTGTAGTTCACCCCTAAAACCGCGCCGTCAGGCGGGAAGATGGAGGTGACGTTGGGGGGGTGGAGATCCACCGTGAAGTTCCGTGTGGGGCTTATGCCTGTGTTCATGCTGTCGTTGCAGCGGACCTGCCAGTTATGCACACCTTCAGGAATGCCGTTCACAAGGAAATCGAACGTGGAGCCGCTGACCATCGATAGATTCGTCTGATTCAGTATCGAATCTATGTAAAGCGAGCAGGCGAGCGTAGGCGCGATATCATCGCTCGCGGTGAAGTTGAAGTCGACAGTGGACGCGTTAAACAAAGCATTATTCCCTGGGGAATATAATTTGACGATTGGGGGCGCGGTGTCCACAAGGAACGACCTGTTGCCGCTGGAGTTGGCATTGATGCTGTCGTTGCAGCTTATCGACCAGTTGTGCTGGCCATCAGGGATGGATGGGATGTTGAAGTTCGTGAGGCTTCCGTTCAGGGTGTTGTTGTTGGTCTGGTTGAGGATGCCGTCAAGGAAGATCGAGCAGTTCATGGCCGAAGCGAGATTGTCTGTGGCCGTGAAATTGAAATCCATTGCGGAGAGGTTGAAGGCCGTGTTGTTCCCTGGAGCGTTCAGGAGGATGGCGGGCGGGATGGTGTCTATCGTGATGTTCCGCAACGGGCCGATGCCCATGTTCCCGGCAAGGTCTGTGCAATTGACCCTCCACATATATTTCCCATTAGGAATGTTCTGGACAGTGAAATTCGTGTAGGTGTCGTTCAAAACAGAGGTGTTGGTCCTGCCTGGAACAGGCGTATTGCCCGATGCGCCGCTTAGCAAAGAGCACGAGAAGTTCGGCGAGAAGCTGTCGATAGCCGAGAAGGTGAAATTGCTGCTGTTTACCCCCAGAATCACGTCGTTTGGCGGGAAGAAGGATGACACAACAGGCGCATGGAGATCGACTGTGAAATTGCTCACAGCTCCGGTGTTGGTATCCCCATAGGTGTCGTTGCAACTTATTGCCCAGTTGTGCTGGCCTTCTGGGATTCCGATTATCACGAAGGACGTCGTCGTGGCGTTGATGACGCTGGTGTTCGTCTTATTGAGGCTCGAATCCAGATAAATCGAGCAGTTGTAGGCAATTGCCGGACCTTGGGCGCTGAAATTGAAGGTGACTACGCTGTTATTGCCCATGGCGTTGTTGGATGGCGATATCGGCGTCACCACGATGGTCTGCTGGGTCGTGTTCAGTATCCCGAAGACGCCCGATGGGATGACGTTGCTCAGGCCCAGCGTATGCAATGTCAGGTTGAGCGCGGCGTGCATGTCTGTCCAGCCTGAGGAATACCTGTAGATGTCGAATCCGCTCTCGTTGTATTGAGTTGTGACTTCCGATGCATCCCAGCGCCAGACGATGGTGTCGATTGTCGGCGAACCCGATAGCGATGCCATCCTGACATATTTCCCGGCAAACGAGCTGAAAGGCGGGACAGCCGGCTCGGCCGACCATTTGAGATAGTACCTCTGCGAGGAACCGAGCTGGTCGCTGATATCGAGCGTGGTATGGTTCGTCATCGTGCCAGACGGGTTCAGGAAGGTGGTATTGGTCATGTTGTACCTAATCGAGACCGCGCTTTCCAGGTAAAGGTCGTAGTTGCTGTTGTTGAAAAGGGTGGTGTTCGCGAATGAAGTGGCGTTCACCAAATCCATGATGGCGATGCCGCGGGCATTGCTGGATGACTTGGCATCCGCGAAAGCGAGATTGGTGCTGTAAATCAGATAGAAACCGCTATCGGTGTTGTTGTACGCGATATCGCTGATGAAGGTGTGATTGGAGACCGTGTTGGCATAGAAGCCCTCCTGGTGGTTGCTGAATGCGGTGTCATTGAAGAAAGTGCTGTTACCGGAGGTCAAGTACAGGTGGAAACCGTCGTTGGTATTGTTCCATGCGATATTATTGGAGAAATTCTCATCGGATAATATCCCGACAAACTCGAAGCCGTTCCCCAGATTGCTGCACCCTGTATTGTTCACGAAGGTGTCGTTGGCTTCCGGTGATGACACATAGAAGCCATCGACCGTGTTGTTGCAGGCCGTGTTGTTGTAGACGCTGTTGTTTGCGCCGTAAGCGAAAACCATGCCGTATTGGTCGTTGTACAGGGTGTTATTGACAACGTTGTTGAACTTCGTATAGACGAAGATGCCGGCGCCATTCGTGTTGTTGAAGACAGTGTTGCTGAGCAGCGTGTTGTTCGAGCCTGAATTGAGCGTCAATTGCGAATAACCGCTATCGACCCCGTTCTGAAATAGCGAATTGCCCGCGAATCTATTCAGGTTCGAATTGACAAATATCCCGTAGTATTTGCTGCCATACACGATATTGTTTGTGAAATTGTTCGAATCGCCGTATACATCGATGCCATCGTTAGAGCTGTTGAATATCGTGATGTTGGCGAAAACGTTGTTTGCGCTGCTGTCGATTCCGATGCCATCATAAGAGCTGTTTGAGATGGTCAGGTTCCGGAACGTGCTGCTGTTTGAATTGTACGTATAGAGGCCATAGGAATAGCCGGAGACCATCGGACAGTCCTTCACAGTGACATTGGTCAGCGAGCCTTTGAGGGCGATGCCGATGGCGGCGGAGGTGCCATTGTTCGTTATGCTATAGCCGTTGCAGTCGAAGACGAGGTTGGAGGCGGTGATTTTCACGCACACGTTGCTCCCGGTCGGCAGGCCGGAGGCGTCATTGGGCGCCCCAGTGTAGTTGTTCGCCATTGTGAAGCTGGTGTTGACGATAGGGCAGTTCGTGACGTTGTTCTGCATTATCGCGTAAGTGCTCGAAGGGATGATGTTATAGAGGCTCAGGACATGGTTGGCGATATCAGGGGTGTCGTTCAGGGGTGAGATGCCCCAGCTTCCGGAAGTGTATTTCCATAGTTCGAAGAGGTTCTCATTATACGTAGAATTGAGGTCCGATGGCTGCCAGGTGAAGGATATCGAGCTTATCGTGCCGCTCCCTTGTATCCGCAGGAATTTCTGCGCAAATGAGATGCGGTCTGCGGGGGTCGAGCCCGGACCGGCGTTCCATGAGATGTTGTATGACGCGACGGGGGAATCATCGTAGATGTTCAGGCTCGTGGAATTGAGGTTGCCATCACCCGGGCCTTCGAAAGTGATGTTGGTGGCGTTGTAGTGGTTGACATCGGCGCTATAGACATACCAGTCGTCCACGCTGTTGTTGTATAGCAGAAGATTCGTTATCGTGGTGTAGTTGACTCCGCCGGCGAACTCGATGCCCCAACGGGCATTGTTGTACAGCGTGTTGTTGATGATTGTGTTGTTCGTCGCCTGCTCGATGTCCATCCCGTCGACCGTGTTGTCGTGGGCGGTGTTGTTGATGATTGTGTTGTTCGGATAAGAATTGATGTAGAACCCCCGGCCGTTCTTGTATGCGACATTGTTCATCAAGGTGCCGAAACCAGAGGCGAAATCGAAGCCTCCTGCCGTGTTATTGAACGCCGAGTTGTTGATGAGCGAATTATTCACCCCAGTATGGACGTAGAATCCGTAATCGTTGGAGCTGTTATAGGCGACATTGTTTGCCAAGATATTATCGTGGGGCTGGTAGATGAGGCTAGCGTCCGTGACTTCAAAATTGGCATACGTGCTTTTGTATGCGATGTTGTTCGAGATGTTGTTGTAATTGCCGGAACTCACGATAAAGTTGAACGTGTTGTTGAAGGCAGTGTTGTTGAAGATAGTATTGTTGTTCGCGTAGTACAGGTTGATCCCGTAATAATAGTTCGATATCCCCGGGCAGTTCTTTATCGTGACATTGTTGTATGAGCCGTTCACGAAGATGCCGTGCGTCGTGTATGTGGGATAGGTATGCGACCCATTCTCTGTGATGTTGTATCCGTTGCAATCGAAGACGACATTCGATGCCGCGATCTTGATGCATGCGAAATCATAGAAGGTGCTTAGCTCAGGGAGCTGGACAGGGGAACCGTTCAGGTTGTTTGAGAGCAGATATGGCGAGCCTGATGGGTTGGTGATGGACTGGCAGTTTGTGACCGCCGTGGAAAAAAGGCAACCTGCAAGGTATAGCAGAGATAAAGCTACGAATATAATATTAGCATGGGCTTTCATGGGTCCGGATTCCGATTCGATATTTTTATATCTATCTGAATCAGTATGTTCGCCCCTGCCGACGGTTGGACTATTTAACAATCATTAAATAGTTTAGGATTGATAACATGGTCAAGGGCTGATATCCCTTGTTGATGCTTTTATGGGAAAGATAAGATGCGCCGTCGTCGGAGTGGGGAATTGCTTTGCGGGCCTTGTTCAGGGGATAGAGTATTATCGCCTCCACCCGGAGCAGCAGGTAATCGGGGTCATGCATCCGGTCATGGGCGGCTACTCCATCTATGATATCGATTTCGTCGCCGCCTTCGATGTGGATTCGAAAAAGGTGGGGAACCCCCTCAACGAGGCTGTGTATTCCGAGCCGAACAAGGTGAAATGGGTCGAGAAGCTCGTCCAGATGAAGGATGTCACCGTCAAGCAGTCTCCGCAGCTGGATGGGGTCGGCATGTATGTCAAGAAGGTCGTGACTCCGGTAACGGAAAGGCCTCTTGAAGAGCTGAGGAAAGAGGTCATGAAGGAGATAAAGGATAAGAAGGTGGAGATACTCGTCTCATATCTTCCTGTAGGGTCCGACAAGGCTACGAAATTCTGGGCTCAGACGTGTTTGGATGCCAAAATCGGGTTCGTCAACTGCATGCCGAGCTTCATTGCTAGCGAGCCGGAATGGGCCAAGAAGTTCGAGAAGGCTGGGCTCCCGATAATCGGGGACGACATCAAAGGTCAGGTCGGGGCGACGATAGTGCATCGGACCATGGCCAGGCTGTGCGATGAGCGTGGCACAAAGATAGAGAAGACGTACCAGATAAACGTGGGCGGAAACACTGATTTCCTTTCGATGAAGGAGCAGGAGAGGCTCGCATCGAAGAAGATCTCCAAAACGGAATCGGTCCAGTCTCAGCTGTCGCAAAGGCTTCCTGATGAGCGGATATATGTCGGACCCTCTGATTTCATCCCCTTCCTGGGCAACACGAAACTCATGTTCATGAGGATCGAGGGCAGGATGTGGGCGAACATCCCGTACAACATGGAAGTGCGCCTCGAGGTCGATGACAAGGCCAATTCCGCAGGGATAGTGATAGACGCCATCCGCTATTGCAGGATAGCCCTGGACCGGAAGATAGCCGGGCCATTGATCGGCCCTAGCGCCTGGCTCATGAAGCACCCGCCAGAGCAATTCAGCGACGACCAAGCCAAGAAGATGGCTGAGGAGTTCGCCTCGGGACCGGGAAAAAAAGAGTGAAAAAAGGAGAGCGGTTCACTTCTTCTTGTTGCGCTGCAGGAGGTAGTACGCGAGCAGCGCAAGCAGCACGACCGCCAAAAGTACCATAAGCGGCAGCGGGCACATCTGGAGAAGCGGATTCTGGCCCGCTGCTTCAGGCGTAGTTGCAGGCCCGGGCAGGATATTGAGCTCGATGGAGGCCAGCTTCTCTCCGCCTTTTCCCGAATACAATGTCACTATCAGCTTCCCTGGCTTGCTGCTATCGATAGGGTATTTCCCCCCTCCCCATAGCCCTTCTGAGATGATAGTCCCGTCCGGATATGCCACGACAAGGTAGCCGGCATCGGATTGGACGCTGCAGGCTTGGCCCACGTGGCAATCTGCGCCTGAGACATTCCCTTTTTGCTGGCACGACGGGCAGCCGGTCTCGCCGCAGTGCCTAGTGAGCTCTTCGCCCTGGTATGGGACCCATCTGTGGCCCGATACGTGCCCGCATTGCCCGCTTTGGACCGGCTGGCAGCTCCCGCCCTGGCAGGATTCTGAATCAGGGCACGGTGAATCGTCTATGCAGCACTCCGGTTTGCCTACGCATGGAACTGGCCTGGGCATGCATGCGCCTGCATGGGCATCGCATGTCTGATTGCTGGCACAGTCCGAATCATTCAGGCACCCGGGCCTAGCGGCGCATTGGCCGCTTACGCATCGCTCATCGCTCGGGCAATCCCTGTCGCTTTGGCATCCCGGGCGCGGGGCGCACTGCCCGTCCTGGCAGGTATCGCCTTGCGGGCATTGGGAATCCGAAACGCATCCGGCCGGGCACTGATCGCAGGATGCGCTCGAGAAGCGGCTGGGGCCGAAGGGGATGTAGCCGCCTTCTTTGCTGGCATACAATTCTGAAACCTGCCCGCATCCCATAGTTGCCTGGATCTGGCCAGACGCATTCGTGGAATAGATTGCATCCCCTATGAGGACACGCGCTTCACTGACAGGAAGACCGCCGCTTTGTACGGTGATGAGCGCTCCTGAACATGAAGGTTCGGCATCCACAGATAATAACCTGGTCTGCCCTCCTTCCCCTCCGCCGTTCACCGGTGGCGTGTAATTGGCCAGCAGGGCGTATATGCCTGAATCCGAGACATCCTGAAGGGACACCCTCCGATTCGAGTTGTCTGCGGAATCGTTCCGGAGGACCCATCTTTCGGAAGTGAATTCCCAGAGCTGGATATCGGTGTATCCTGAGGTCTCGGCAAGGCTCCAATGCCAGGTGGCATCGCTTATATCCATGGGCAGGCATCCCTCCCCCTGGCAGAGATCGGATATCTGGACGAACTTGTTGTGGAAGGAAGTCCCGAACGGCAGGTCGGGTGTAGGCTGGATGGCATGATCGATGAAGAAGCCTTGGCCGCCGGACTTGGTGTCATATGTAAGGTTGGCATCCAGCGAAAGGGTGGTGTAATCATGGATGCCGCCCGAGTCCCGATCGAATACCACCTGGGACATGGATATCCTGGACATCGAACGGGCGCTCGGTTCGAACGCCTGGAGGTCGTAGGTATCGTTGAACAGCCTGTCCAACGACATCGACAGGGTCCCTGTGTGCATGAAGACGCCGTAATCGTTGTCGTATGCGATGTTATGGTCCATATCCGCCTGGAACGGGCTGTAGACCGCGACCGTGGTGCCGGCGAACTTGAAGCCGGCCCCGGAACATCCTTTGCCGCAATAATGGTGGCCGTAGGCCGTGTTGCCGCTAAGCGTGACTCCGCCGACCCGGCTGGCGATGGAGGATTCGACATCGAACCCATAGATGAGGTTCTGGTATGCTGTATTCCTGCGGATGGTGGTGTCAGGCGCTCCTATCAGGAAACCCGAGACGCCCACTTTCTCGTTCCCGTTCCCGTATGCGGTATTATCGTCAAGGGTGTTGAATGCGGCGCTTCCTGGCGAGCTCGAGAACTCGAAGATGTGGAAGCCGTCCCCTGTGTTATCCGATGCGATATCCCTGCTCAGGTTGTTGTATTGCGCGTTGCAGCCTTCGCATCCAGTCGGGGTCACGACCGAGAAGCCGTTCCTGCCATTGCCTGATGCGTTGCTCCTTGAGATGGTGTTATGGTCATCCTGGATGAGGTACCCGTCGCCGTCGTTCCCGTCCGCCCTGTCCAGGCTCAACGTGTTGTAGGAGCTAACGACGGATGCCTCTCCAGATGTATCAACGAAAAAGCCGTTGCCCCCGTTCTCCTGGGCGAGGTCGGAGGCCATCGTGTTGTTTGAACCCGAATAAACCTTGAAGCCATGGCCCGCGTTGCTAAGAGCGCTGTTCCCGGTGAGATCGGTGTTGTTCACGTAAACCATGAGGAAGCCGTTGCTGCAATCGTTGTTCGGGTCCTGGCAGTATGGCGAGCTACCAAAACCGTTGGAATCCGCGGTGTTGCCGGTCAATACATTATCGTTCCCGCTGCAGTAGCGGTCGATGCAGAATGGCTGGGCGAACTCGAATCCGTTGGCCCCGTTGCCGGTCGCGTTGTTTAAGACATAGCGGTTGCGGTCGTCCTGCGAGAAGAATCCGTCGTAGGCGTTGTCAAGGGCGGTGTTCCTGGTGAAGTTGTTGAGCGAACGGAGGATGGCCTCGTGCGAGCTCACCCAGAAACCATGCTCGCCGTTCTCCGTGGCGTTGTTGCCATCAAGGACGGTGAATGAGGCGTGATAGACGAAGAAACCCGCCCCGGCGTTCCCGGTGGCGCTGTTGTTGTACAGCGCGGTGCTGTTGGCCTCCTCCACAAGGAAGCCGTTTATCGGGCAGGGGAAGTTGCCCGGCAGGCAGCGCAACCCGAAACCGTTCCCTGTCGCGGTGTTGTCGATGAGCGTGTTGCTATCGGCGCTCGGGTAGCCGTCGAAATAAATGCGGAAGCCGTCATTGCCATTGTTCGTGGCAAAGTTGCCTATCAGCCGGTCGTGGTCATCATCGGTCAATAGGAATCCGTCTCCGCCGTTGCCATCGGCGATGTTGCCGGTCAGGTTGCTGTTGGATTCCGGCACATATGCGTGGATGTAGAACCCCCTCTCCTTGTTGCCTGTGGCGTTGTTCCGCTCTATCCTAGCATTGCTCAAGCCGATGAACTCGAATCCGGACCCGTCGGAATTGTCGGCCCGGCTGTTTCCCAGGACCAGTCGATCAGCGGAGAGGAAACGGAAACCTTCGCGGTTCTTGTTCGCGTAATCCCCGGTCAGGTTCACACGATCCGCATCGGTTATGGCGAATCCTGCGTAAGCGTTGCCTGAAGCGGAATCATCCAAGAGCGAGGAGTTGTCGGAGAATACCCAGACCCCGATATCGTTGCCATCGAAAGAGCTGTCACGGACGGTGATGTTCGTGTTCCCTGATGAGAGGAGGCCCGCCCCGTTATATGAATCATAGGAATAACCTGATACGGAGCAGTTCTTCACGACCACATCATCCCCCGATACCCTGATGCCGGTTGTGTCCCGCGAGGTGTTGTTGGCCTTGATTGAGTGCGAGGCGCAATCCAATGTTATATGGTCATTGGCGATGTCGATGCAGACGCCGCCGCTGTATGAACCGGCGAGATCGGCGCTGAGCACATACGTCTCGCCGTACGTTCCCAGCTGCTGGCACGTGCTCACGTATGTGAGGGCATTTGATATGCCGAAAAAGAGCATGAATGCGATAAACCCCAATAACAACGGTCGGACTGACATGAGACTGCTTGGGAAGGATAACTTTATGAAACGCAGGGAAACCGCAGATCAGGCGGATGGATGCCCGGGGGGCTCCGGATAGCATCGAAGACGGCGTTAGCGGTCAGTTTTTATTATTTTAGCGAGATTTCGGGCATATGCTCCTGTTCTCCGATGTCGCAGAGGTGTTCGCTGAGATAGAGAAGCGAAGCGGAAGGCTCGAGATGACGGATGTGCTCTCGGCGCTCTTCAAGCGGACAGACAGCACCGAGATCGGCAGGCTTGTCTATATGATACAAGGCATCCTAGCTCCGCCATACGAAGGCATCGACTTAGGCCTGGGCGAGAAGTTCGGCATAGAAGCGATAGCGGCATCAAGCGGATACACAAGGAACCAGGTCGAAGCAGATTACCGAAAAAGCGGCGACCTGGGGGACACGGCGCAGGACCTTGCCGGGAAGAAGAAGCAGACCGCGCTATCGACAAGCGAGATGGGCATAGCTTATGTTTTCGAGGCCATGATTAGAATAGCCAAATCATCCGGGCAGGGGAGCCAGGACCAGAAGATCAAGATACTTGCAGAATTATTGAACAATTCCTCTCCGCTCGAGGCGCGCTATATAATCCGTTTCGTCACCGGAAACATGCGCCTCGGGGTGGGGGATCCGACGATTCTCGATGCTCTTTCGGTTGCGAAGACGGGGGATAAATCGCTGAGGGACCCGCTGGAACGGGCATATGACGTGTGCGCCGATATGGGCCGGGTGGCGAAGATGTTTTACGAACGGTCAGGCGACATCTCATCCTTCAAGGTCGAACCGTTCCGGCCCCTGATGCCGGCCCTTGCCGAGCGCGAGAACTCGTCGAGCGCGATAATAGAGCGCCTCGGGAGATGCGGGGTGGAGATGAAATACGACGGCTTCAGGCTGCAGTGCCATAAGAACGGAAAATCCATCGAGGTCTATTCCAGGAAGCTTGAGAAGATGACCGCGATGTTCCCGGATGTTGTCGAGGAGATCAGGCGCCTCGGGGCAGAGAGCATCATCTTCGAAGGCGAAGCTCTCGCATATGATGCCAAGAAGAAGAAGTATTTCCCGTTCCAGGAGACCATGCATAGGAGGAGGAAGCACGGGATATCGGCTGCGTCAGAAGAATATCCGCTGAACCTTTTCGTGTTCGATGTGCTCTTCATCAACGGCAAGGACATGACGAACGAGCCGTACAAGGCCAGGCGCGAGCTTGTGGAGCGGACATTCAAAGGGAAGATACTGAAACCGAGCCAGATGAAAATCATCAGCAAGGCGAAAGAGCTCGATTCAATATTCAAGGAATCATTATCGGAAGGGTTGGAAGGGATAATAGCTAAAGACCTTTCGGCCCCGTACACCGCCGGGAAGCGCAAATTCGCGTGGATAAAGCTGAAGAAATCATACGGCAAATCCGTGGATACGATAGACGGGGTAATCATCGGATATTATCTTGGGCAGGGATCCCGGGCCGAGTTCGAGTTCGGGGGGCTGCTGGTTGCCGTGTTCAACCCTGAACGGGGCAGGCTGGAGACAGTCGCCAGGATAGGCACAGGATTCAGCGAGGAGGAGATGAAAGAGCTACAGGAGATGCTCAGCGGGATGAAGACGAAACAGCCGGCGCCCTCCCTCGATTTCAAGGTCGTGCCGGATTACTGGGTGGAGCCGAAATATGTCGCTGAGATAGCTTTCGATGATATCACGGAATCCAAGATGCATACCTGCGCCATGAGGGGTGAAAAGGGGTTGGCGCTCCGATTCCCCAGGCTCGTGAAGATGCGCCCGGACAAGACCGTCAAGGAGGCGACCACCACCCAGGAAGTCGAGGATATGTTCAAGCTGCAGAGGGAAAAGGGATGAATAAGGGAAACGCTCCGGCTTCAGAAGCCGGGCGCCTGTATCGGTGGCATATCCTGTGGCGGGCTCTTTTTTTCCGGTGACGTTTGGCTGCAGAAATTCTTCGGCTTGTAGATAGTAGTGTCAGTGGCTACTATCACCGGAGGCGCATCGTGGATCGAGCGCGTAATGACATAACGGACCTTCATCTCTGACTTCCCAGCCGCAGACGCCTGACACCCCTGCGACGAGCGGAGAGAGAGCACATATCCGCGCACATTATCCTTGGCTTTTGGAACATCCATCAGCGATTCCACCTCATAATGCTCAGGGGATGGGATGGCTGAAGACGGGATACTATAGCCGAAGAACGATCGGCTCCCTACCGTCTCGCATCTCTTTGGGCCGTTGCATGCCTCGATGCTCACCTTGGCCTCGATGGCAGGATATTGCATGATGCCCGTGCAGAAATCCTTGGGTTTGAAGAATGATGTGCCATCGACAAGCATACGCGAGGTCTTTTCGTCATCGGCGGAGTCCAAGCGCGAGACGCTCTTGTGGACCTTCACTTCGGCCTTCTTGGCCGTGAATTCGAGGCATTCCTTTGATTCCGCGAAGGATTCGACATACTGGTCGACATGCACCTGGGCGCCGCCGATGCTGAACGTCTTTATGGAACCGAGCTTGACATGCGCCTTCACCTGGGTCACGTCGAAACCGAATGCTGATTCGCTCGCGATGATATCGCAATTGCGATTCTCATCGCATGCCGATATGGTCGCGCTGGTCCGGAAAATCGGGAGCTTCGAGAGATTGGCGCTCTGGAGGGACGAAGGGACCGCATTCTGCGGCTTGGATGAGAGCAGGTTGCAGAAATCATCCGGGGAGTATGAGGATTTCTCATCTACAAGCGTGTGCACGTCCTTGCCAATGCCATCCTCGCTGTGCGATACACGCTCCAGGCGCTTGCTCACATTATAGAAGTACAAGGAGTCGCAGCCTTGGGATCGGGCGAAGGTCCTCAGGGCGTCTTTGACATCGTTCTCCGCTTTCGCCATGTTGACTTCTGAATCAGGATAGCTTTTCCTCAAAACATATTCATTGAGCGTAGTATCGCTCTGGCGCGATATCTCGAGGCTGACCTCCAGATGCCGATGGGTGAATTCCCTCCTGGGCATGCGGACCTCTTCCTGCGCCGCCCCGCACCCTGCGCCAGTTATGCCGCCCGCCATCGCTGCGGCCAGAAGCGTCTTCCCCAAAGCCTTCCTTGGTTGTAACATGATGGATCCCGCCTATATTGTTATAGAAAATAGTTGTTGGTATGCATTTATATTCTTATCTGGTCTCTTTTTACAACTGTAAGCCGTAAATGCATGGCGATGGCAATCTGTTTTTAATTCTCTTCCTATCTTTAGTCAGTCATACCAATCCGATGCATAGAAGACGGTGACCATATATGAAACACGCTTTCAGCGAATTCTCGATAAACTGGTTGAAGGAGAACAGGTTCAGCGATGCGGAGATGGATATCGCGCGGGATGCGCTGAATGCGATAGATGCGCACCGGGGGAAGAAGGCGGAGCGCATCAAGCTGCCCAAGGATGTAAGCGAAAAGGTATCGGCCCTCGTCTATCTGCTCGATTCGATAACCGATGCGGACGGGCGGCCCATCTGCTTCGAGGAGAACGGGCTTATCGACATCCCGGACGAAGCCAGGGCGTATTTCGAGGACGACCTGGAGCTTGCGGAGCTCGAGAGGCTCACGACCAAACTTGGCAAAGTGAAGTTCTCCAGAAGGTTCTCGTACCCCAAAAGAAGGGATGAGAAGAGGCAGGACAGATCCGCGCCGATCTGAAGCAACTAATCGTATTTCACTGAGAAATTCCCGAATTCCCCGGTCGCTTCCAGCCACCTGTATTCTATGCTGGCAACAACCGCGCCTTCGGGCCCGTGATAGCACCAGTCCAGGAGGGATTCTAGTGCGCTCCTCTCCCCCTCTGCCATCACTTCAACAGACCCATCCTCGACGTTTCGTACCCATCCCACAAGCCCTAGTTTTTTCGCCTCGCTGACAGTGCCAGCTCTGAAGAAGACGCCCTGGACAGAACCAGCGATTATTACCTGGAGACGCGAGTCCATGGATGAATCTTGGATGGGAGAGATTAGAAACATTGCGCAGGGCAAAGCAGGAAAAGGATACAGAACGCGAAGATGGAAAAACGGGAAAGATAAGAAATGAAATAAAAAAGAATGGAAAAAATAGGAGAAGACCGCTTCAGTCCATCTCCATGCCCGGCCCGCCCATCCCGGGCCCTCCCGGAGGCATGCCGCCCCTGCCGCCCTTGGATGAGATGATGTCGTCTATCCTCAGGATGAGCCTGGCTGTCTCGGTTGCCGACATGATGGCCTGCTTCTTGACTTTGGCCGGTTCATAGATGCCTAGGGATCTCAGGTCGCCGACTTTCCCGGCAATCACATCCACACCCACGCTCTTGCCGTCCTTCTCCTTGTGCTTGTTGCGGAGCGAGACTATCGTGTCGATGACATCCATACCGGCGTTCTCTGCCAAAGCGCGCGGGATGGATTCGAGGGATTCGGCGAATGCCTGTATGGCAAGCTGTTCTCTCCCTCCGATCTGGACCGCGTAGCTGTGCAATTCCCGGCTTAGCTCCATCTCCACGCTTCCCCCGCCGATGACGTATTTGCCATCCTGGAGGGCGCTTGAGACTGCGCCACGAGCATCAACGACGGCTCTTTCGACCTCGCTTACGACGTGGTCTGTCCCGCCCCGGACGAATACCGTGACGGATTTCGGGTCCTTGCACCGCTCTACGAAGACCATGGCCTCGCCGCCGACCTTCCTCTCTTCGACAAGTCCTGCGTTGCCGAGGTCTATTTCCTTGAGGTCATCAAGTGTTGATTCGATAGCAGCACCAGTCGCCCGTGAAAGCTTCTCCATGTCGCTTTTCTTCACACGGCGAACGGCCAAAAATCCTCTCGCAGAATAGCCCGTCTCTCTCAGGCTTGAGACTGCGATAGTTTATGGTCTCCGGCTTGGTGACCTCACCCCATGACCAGCTTTTGATCTGTTCTGGTGAAGCAAGCGAAATACGTATCCCTGTGAGGCTGTCGGCACTAATCAAACCACACTCTCCTTGTCATCAATGTGTTACCGCAGTTCGGACTCAGCCCAGCTCCTCCCCCTCCAACTCCAGCGCCAACCCCAGACTCTGAAGTTCGTGCACCAGGACGTTGAACGATTCCGGCAGGCCTGGCGGATGAACATCCTCTCCCTTGGTGATGGCTTCGTAGGCTTTGGCCCGCCCGTTGATGTCATCGGACTTGATGGTAAGCATCTCCTGAAGCGTATGGGCCGCCCCATAGGCTTCCAGTGCCCAGACCTCCATCTCTCCAAAGCGCTGACCTCCAAACTGAGCTTTGCCTCCAAGTGGCTGCTGAGTGATAAGGGTATACGGACCGGTGGACCGCGCATGAACCTTATCCTCCACCAGGTGGATCAGCTTCATCATGTACACGTACCCGACCGTCACCGGCTGATTGAAGGGCTCACCGGTACGCCCATCGTACAAGGTGCTCTTGCCGTAGATCGGCGGAGAAACGGTCCTCTCCCTGCTGACCCTCTCTACCTCCTTGGCCACCTCATCGTCGCTAAGGCCATTCACCTCTACACCCAGCTCTGCAAGCCACAAGCGCAGGCAGGCCTTCTTGGCCTCGCCTGCCGCACTCTCGTCCGCCATGATATCTCCCTGCAATCCCCGTGCTTCGAGCCATGCCCTGGCCTTCTCCAGCTTCGCTTCCATGCTCTGGTCACTGTCGACCCCGCTGGCCTGACGAATGATCCATGCCTTGGCCAGGATGTCCTCGATCTCCGAGCTGCTGGCACCTTCGAACACGGGGCAATCCGCCTTGAATCCGAGTTCACTGGCAGCCCAGCCGAGATGTGCTTCAAATATCTGTCCGAGATTCATGCGTGACGGGACACCGATCGGATTGAGGACTATCTGCACCGGCGTGCCGTCGGGAAGATAGGGCATGTCCTCGTCAGGCAAGATGCGTGCGATTACACCCTTGTTGCCGTGCCTCCCCGCAAGCTTGTCGCCCTCAGAGACCTTCCGCTTCTGAGCCACCCATACCCTGACCAGTTTGTTGACTCCCTCAGGCAACTCGGCCCGATTGGAGAATATCTTCAGTGCGATCACCAGACCTCGTTCACCATGAGGCACCCGAAGGGAGGTGTCCTTGACCTCGCGGGCCTTTTCACCAAAGATGACCCTGAGGAGTTTCTCCTCCGCGCTCAGCTCCGTCTCTCCCTTGGGGGTTATCTTGCCCACCAGAATATCCCCTGATTCCACCTCGGCCCCGACGTTCACAATCCCCTCGTCATCGAGATTGCGGAGGCTCTCCTCACCCACGTTGGGTATATCCCTGGTGATCTCCTCAGCGCCCAGCTTCGTTTCCCTCGACTCCACTTCGTATCTTTCAATGTGAATGGACGTAAACTTGTCTTCAGCCACCAGCTTCTCCGAGATGATTATGGCATCTTCGAAGTTATTGCCTTCCCAGCTCATGAAGGCTGCCAGCACGTTCTGACCAAGAGAAAGCACCCCGCGGTCAGTCGCCGAACCGTCGGCCAGCACCTGACCCATCGCCACGCGTTCTCCCTTCCGGACAACCGGGTGCTGGTTGACGCAAGTTCCCTGATTGGTGCGCACGAATTTCATCAGGTCGTATTCCTGTTCGCCCAGAGCATCACCATCACTCCGCACGACGATACGGGCGCCGGTCACTGACTCCACCACTCCGGCACGCTCGGCCAAAACCAGTTGCCCGCTGTCTCGAGCCACCTGCTCCTCCATTCCCGTTCCCACCATTGGAGAATCAGGACGAAGCAGGGGCACTGCCTGTCGCTCCATGTTGGAGCCCATCAGTGCGCGGTTGGCATCATCGTGTTCCAGGAAGGGAATCAACGACGCCGAGACGCCCACAATCTGCCTCGGCGAGACGTCCATCATATCGATTTCCTGAGGTGAGGCCTTGACAAAACTGGTGCCTCGTCTTACCTCGATCTTGTCTGCCGCAAATTCGCCCCTTTCGTTGAGAGGTGCATTCGCCTGAGCGATGATATACTGCTCTTCCCTATCAGCCGATAGGTAGACTATCTCTTTTGACACAAAGGGAACCACCTTCAGAGTCCTGGGCGTAAGGCCCGAAAGTCGTCGGGCAAGCTGCTGGCCGATGCGTGTTCCCTTATGAGCCATATTACGAGATTGATCATCGGCTACCGCCTCCGCCAGGGTCCTATCCAGCATCTCCTCAGGCACGTTGTTCACCTGTCGGACAACCGTACGATACGGGGTCGTCAGAAAACCATAGTCATCCACCAGGCCGTACGTGGCGAGCGAGCTGATGAGCCCGATATTGGGCCCCTCCGGCGTCTCGATGGGGCATATCCGGCCATAGTGAGAGTGGTGAATGTCTCGGACTTCAAAGCCAGCCCGTTCTCTGGATAGGCCTCCCGGCCCGAGAGTGGAGAGACGCCTCTTGTGAGTCAACTCCGCCAAAGGATTCGTCTGATCCATGAACTGGCAGAGCTGAGAGCCGCTGAAGAACTCCCTTATGGCAGCAATAATCGGCCGGGTATTGATGAGGGCGTTTGGGGTGACCGTCTCGGTGTCGACAATGCTCATCCGCTCTCTTATCATTCGCTCCAGATTGACCAAGGCAATATTGAACTGGTTCTGGATCAACTCGCCTACTGTGCGAAGTCTCCGATTGCTCAAGTGGTCTATGTCATCAGCCGCATCGTCACCATTGTTCACCATGATGATATGACGCACTACGTCCACAAGGTCTTCCTTGGTGAGAGCCGAATGGGCTGTGTTTCCGGCGGCCACGTCGCGGCCCAAACGCTTGCTCAGCTTATAGCGTCCCACTTTGCCCAGGTTGTAGTGCCGCTGATTGAACAGCAGGTTGTTCACCATGGTCCTGGCATTGTCGATATTGGGCAGGTCCCCCGGGCGCATGCGCTTAAAGACATCAAGCAAGGCTTCGTCCTGGTCCGTGATCAAAGGCTCCTGCCTGATGCTGGCCTCGATGAAGGAATGCTCATGAGACGACTCTACTTCTGAGAAGAGCTGGATCAGCTCGTCATCACTGCCATAGCCAGCAGCACGAAGCAAGGTGGTAACCGAGAATCTCCTCTTGCCGTTAACCTTCACCCAGATTATGCCTTTGCTGCTCGTCTCGAACTCCAGCCAGGCACCGTGTTCCGGGATGAGCTTGCCTGTGCATAGTTCGGCACCGCTGGTCGCATCCGTCTCCAGGGTAAGATAGAGCC
>CAILMU010000155.1 GCA_903835325.1 uncultured Microcaldota archaeon
GCTTCTATCCTGAAGAACTTGAAATCCACAATGGGTTCGGGGTGGTCCTTGTCGATGAGATAGAACATGTAACCGAATATCACCATGGACGCATAGCATGCGATAGATGGCAAGGACAGCCATCCCCAGCTCAATCCCTGGTCCAGGACCAGCACAAGGGAGGAAAGCGCGATCCCCAGGGTGATAGCTCCCCATATATCGAATTTCACGGTCTTTTTCTCAGATACCGATTCTCTGATGAATATCGTCGCCATAGCCAGGCCGATGATGCCGACCGGGAGGTTGACCAGGAAAACCGAGCGCCAGCCGAAGGTGTCGATAAGGGGCCCGCCTATCAGGGGCCCGAAGACGGCTGAAGCAGCGAACGCGCTCGACCAGATGCCGAGCGCCTGCGCCCTCTCTTTGGCGCCCCGGAAAGTCACCGCGATTATCGCCATGGCTGTCGGATAATCAGCCGAACCGGCAATCGCCTGTATGATGCGGAATACTATCATCGAACGCAAATCCCACGCGAAACCGGCAAGCACCGACCCGAAGATGAATATCAGGAAACCCCAGATGTAAACCTTCTTCCGTCCTATCGTGTCCCCGAGTTTCCCCCATATCGGGACGAAGATGGCATTGGCAAGGATGTAGGCGGTCGCTATCCATCCGGCTTCGGATACCGTGATGGAGAAATCGTTCATTATCTTCGGAAGAGCCAGGTTCACTATGGTCTGGTCGAGCCTGCCCAGGAATGTCCCTATTATCACTGTGAGGAGGATCATCCATTTCAGGTTGTCGTGCTTCTCTTCCATCTGGCATCAAGCTCGGGTCCGCTCCAGCCTACTTGTATATCCACATCTTGGCGGACATGCCGTTCTTCAGCTCGGGGTATTTCTGGGTATCATACAGGACCTTGACCTCGAAATCCCTCTCCTCCCTCTGGCTCGATATGCTGAAGACGATATCGTTCTGCAGGGCGCTCTCCCCTACGGATTCCAGAACCCCCTCATACTGCTTCCCAGGGAAGGCGTCCATCGTGAACAAGACCCGCTGGCCTGGTTTGATATCGGCTAGGCCCTTGTCCTCCTGTATCTTGCCGACCAGCCTCATCTGGCGCGGATCTATCATCTGGACCAGCGGGTCTGAGGGGCCGCTGAGGCCTCCGGGGGTATTTTTTATCGAGATTATCAGGCCTTGGGTCTTGGCTTCCACGAACTGGTCGCCGACCTGCGCCACCCTCTGGCCCTGAGACACCTCATCGCCCGGTTCGACATAGAATTTCTCGATGACGCCGTAATTCGCCGGTGAGAGGGTGATCGTGGGCGCGCTTATCTGGGCCTTGTCTATGTATATCTTGCCCGACATGTCCTGGACCGCAAGGAACCCGCCGATGATTATCAGGATTATCAGGGCCGCCACAGCCTCTATTAGCAACGGGTGCTGGCGTATCCGGTCGACGATCGATTTCTTCTCCCCGTGGCGGATGACCGGCTGGGCGGCATTCGCGGAGCTGTGATGCCCTCCCGTCGCATGGCCTGCGCTCTTCCCCGTGTCATTCAGCGCCCCCGGCTTCGGTCCGTTGTCCCGCTCGTGAGGCTCCCTGTTTTGCGCTTGGTTCGCATTGGTCTGCTGGTCCATATCAATCCCTGCTGAGTTTCATGGCTATACGGTTCACGTTCTCGAGCGAAGAGCAGAATACCTCCCGTTCGCTGGGCCCGAGGCCCGATATCCTGCTCTTTATCGACTCCTTGACTATCATTTTCCTTTTCTCGATAGCCCGCCTCCCCTTGGGGGTTATCTCTATCATCACGATGCGCCGGTCGGTCTTGCCTGCCCCGCGCCTCACCTTTCCCTCGCTCTCGAGCTTGTCGATTATCGCAGTCATGTTAGGTTTGGAGCGTTGCAGCCTGCGCCCCAGCTCGGATATCGGGAGCCTCTCGTGGCTCAGGAACCAGAGCACCGGGTATGCCGGGTCCAGGGGGGGCGGCCTGACCGAAGAAGCATTGCCCTTATCCTTCATTATATGGAAAATCTGGATGAGCGAGAAGAGGCTCTCGGCTATCCGTTCGGTGCTGTCGTCTTCCATAACCTGTTCCGCCTCCATGGTGCGGGCTGACTGATTAACAACCTGAATAGTTAATATATTGAACTATTATTTAAACCTTTTCCCCGGGCGCGCGATTCACGGAACAAGGCTCTTCATCCGGCTCATGCCCATGTAAATGACTGGCAAAGCGAAGAATACCACTGTGCTGTGCGTGAATCCGATCACGGAGAGGACCAAGCCGATGATGGCCACCGCCGGCAGCACCATCAGCCTGTTTTCGGCCGCCTTCCTATCGGAATCGCTGAAATCCTCCACAAGAAGGTGTTTGTTCCCGTTAGCGTATCTCCACTGCCATAGGAACAGGGCGCCTATCACCAGGACGTTCAAATCGAAGACGACCGCCGCCAGAGGAAAGTCCACGTATGTGTCCGAGAGCTGGGTCGAAAAAGGAATCAGCGCCACGAAAAGCAGGCCGAATATGCAAAGCCAGGTCAATGTCCGGTCGGCATATCTCACCTTGTCGAAGAACAGGTGGTGGCTGAACCAGAAGCTGGCCAGCACCAGGAACGCCGTGAAGTACTGGGTGAAATCGGGGGTGAGGTGCAGAAGCAGCGTCTGCACCGGCTGGTCCGGAAGCGGGATTGGGAGCTCTGCCGGCACCTCGATGTTCAACACGAGGAGGGTCAAGGCGAAGGCGAATATGCCATCGGTGAGGGCCTCGAGGCGGTTCTTGTTCAGCAGGTTATGGGCCTCTCCATCAGAATCTTTCGCCATATCATGACCAGAACGCTCAATTGCGCCAAAGGATTAAAAAATATGCGGAAACGGGGGACTCGCCATGATATCCTCACTCGTACTTGAGCGCTTCGACAGGCGGTATCTTGGCCGCGTTCCTCGCCGGCGATATCCCCGCGATTATCCCTATCAGGACCGAGAACCCCAGGCCCCCGAGAACCAGGTCGAGGCTGAGGGTGGAAGGAAGTCCGAACATCGTTATGATGTAGGACACCAGGAAGCTCAGCAGAACCCCCAAGGCCCCTCCTATGAAGCCTATCGTCCCGGCTTCGCAGATGAATATGAAGATTATATCCCTGTTCTTGGCTCCGAGCGATTTCATGACCCCGATGTCTTTCGTCTGCTCCAGGACGCTCATGAACATGGTGTTCGCGACCCCTATCCCTCCGACAAGGAGCGATATCGAGGCAATCCCGGCAAGGAAAAGGCTGAGCGTGTCTGTCACGCTCGCCATCGCGGCCTGCATCGTGCTCGCCGTAGTTATCGTGAAATCCTTCGTGTCTTCGGTGACCATATGCAGGTCCAGGAGCTCGCTGTCTATCTCGGAAGCGACCGTGTCCGTATCATGGTTCGGCGACACCACCACGACTAATTGGCTCGCATCCGTGCTCTCGTTGAAGAGCTGCTTGGCTGCGGAAAGAGGTATGTAGACAGAACCGTCGCTGCCCCCGAAACCGCCCCCGCTGCCGGACTGGGCCAGGACGCCGACGATATGGAACGACACCCCGTTTATCTTCAGCTGCTTGTTCAGCATATCCAAATCATCGAATGTCTGGTTGGCGATATTGAAGCCGACGACCGCCGAGTAGCCGTCGTTGCTGTTGAGGTACCTCCCTGTGGATATATTGACCCCTACAGTGTCCGCGAAAGCCGCAGGATTTGTCCCGACGATTGTCGCCGAGCTGTTCTTGTTCTGATACTGGATAGTCTCGCGCTTCGAGAGGCGGGGGTCCAGCCTATATATCCCTGGCAGCGTGCTCAGGATGTCGGCTTCCTTGAAAGTTATCGCCTGCGTGCTCGATTCCTGGCCTCCGAAACCTCCGGGGGCTCCGCCTCCGCCGGGCCTCCCCATGGAGAAGCCGCCGACCCTTGATGACTGCTGGCCTCCGGGGCTGACGGTGATGATGTTCGAGCCGAGGCTGCTCAGCCTCGAGTTTATCTGGGTGCTCATGCCCATCGAAATCCCGATGAGGCTGATTATCGATGCTACACCGATGACTATCCCCAGGATGGTGAGCCAGCTGCGGAGCTGGCGGTGCCGTATGTTCGTCAGCGCCAGGCTGAAGATGTCCTTCATTCTCATTTCTTGGACCCTTTCCATCTCTTATATCCGAAATACGCCAATACCACGACAACGATCGCCCCGATTATCTGGACCCAGCCGAATCCGAACAATACCCCGCCGCTGTTCCTTCCGCTGAATCCGGATGTCCCGGCCGAGCCGCTCTGGGCATTCAACCTCATGGCATCCGCTCCGGAATAGACCTGGAACCCGACCTGCTTGGTGATGGTGTGGTCGATGTTCTCGGCATCCTTGAACTCTATCGATATCGGGACCGAATATTCCCCTGCCGGAAGGGAGGGCGGCACGTCTATCGTTATCTGGAACGTCGCGAAATCATCCACGTTCATTGTTCCGATGAACTTGTCCGACCCTCCCACGACCGTGAAGGTCTTCTGAGGGGCCACGGAAGCGTACACGCTCCTTATCGGGCTGTTCCCGTTGTTCGATATCTGGGTCAGCAGCTTGACCCCTGAGCTTCCGCTCGAGATGAACTGCGGAGTGGACGACATCGTGACAATGACATCCGGCGTCGCGTCCACGGATATGCCGATGTCCTGCAAATACGACTCCCCGTTGCTGGTGACCAGGAGGGGGAGGTTGTAGTACCCTGCTGTCGTCGTCGCCAATATCCCCACGCTGACGGTCTTCGTCTCGTTCTCACCCGGCGCTATGGAATCGAAGAAGATGCGCGAGGAGCCGATTGGCGTGAACTGCGATGTCTGATTTATATCGACAATGGGCGAGACCGGGCTGGTGCCGAGGTTCTCGATGTTCAGGGCGTACTGCGCAGCGGAACCGACTTCGCTCGATGTTATGGGGCTGAGCGTAATCCTGAACTGCGCGGATGATTCGCTGACGGTCACGGGCCCGATATCTATGGTCTGGTTCAGCGTGTTCTGAAGGGAATCATGGTAGCTCACGATCAGGGGGATCGTGTATTTTCCTGTCGGGGTGGATGAACTGGAGCTCAATGTCACCGGGACGGTGATGTTCGCGCCGGATGCGATATTGCCGACTGTCTGCTGGCTCGCCCCCGCCAGCGTGAACGAGCTGGAATCCGGGGTGCTTATCTGCACCCCGTTCATGACCCCTCCCGTGTTTGTTATCTCAAGGACGGCATTCACCTTGTCTCCAGGCTGGATTATCTGCGGGTTCACCGACAATGTCTGCACAGCCAGGTTCTCGTGCTGCGATACGACGACCGGTATCGTTGCAGGGGTGTTCTTCACGACCGTATGAGATGAGTCGCCGAAATAGACGACATTGAGGGTTATCATGAAGAAACCGCTCCCGACATTCTGCGGGACGGTGAACGGTATAGACGCCACGGTGCTTGTTCCCGCTCCGACATCCCCGATATAAATCTGGGTGCTCGAAGACTGGGATGGCGTGCTATAATCTATTCCCACCGCTCCTGCGGTATCGGTTCCTGCGTTCTGTATCGTCAGCTGCAGCTGTCCTGCCGCTCCTGGGTATATGGTATCCGGGACAGTGCTGTGGCCAGATATCTGCAACGCAGCCCCGTTATCGGAAAACACTATCCCTGAGAGCAGGGCGACCAAGAAAATCGTTGCCAAAATGTTGAATCTCATATTTCCACCTTCTTCACTTTCGGTTCCTCATGAACATCGGCCTTCGATTCCTGATGGCCCTTCACTTTCGGTTCCTCATGTTCCTTGATTTTCAATTCCTCATGATTCGTAGCTTTCTTAGGCTTCTGGAGGGTCTCGCTCTCGATCCTGCCATCGCGTATATGTATCATCCTTTCGCTGTAGGCAGCAACCACCGGCTCGTGCGTCACTATGATCACCGTCAGGCCTTTATCCTGCCAAAGATTAGCCAGGAAATCCATGATATCCTTGCCTGATTTGGAATCCAGGTTGCCTGTGGGCTCGTCTGCGAGTATCATCTCGGGATTGTTAGCAAGAGCCCTCGCTATCGCGACCCTCTGCTTCTCGCCTCCAGAGAGCTGGGATGATTTGTTGTGGGATTTATCAGAGAGGCCGACTATCTCGAGGCAATGCTTCACTATCTCGGAGCGCTTGTCATCATCCATCTCGCTTATCATCAGGGGGAGCTCCACGTTCCTCGACACGTTCAATGTGGATGAGAGGTTGAAGGCCTGGAACACGAAGCCTATCTTGCGGTTTCTGGCCTCCGCCAGCTCGTCCTCGCCCATCTTCGATATGGCGACCCCGTCCAGGAAGACCTCGCCGCTTGTCGGGACATCAAGGCAACCAAGGAGATGGAGGAGCGTGCTTTTCCCTGACCCGGACGGGCCGACTATCGAGACGAACTCCCCCTTCCTGACCTCGAGGCTCACGTCCCGGAGGGCCTGGAATCTCGTCCCATCCGTCACATATTCCTTTGTGGCGTGGGAAATCTCGATGATGTTTTCAGACATACTTCTCGGCCTTCGTATTGCTGTTCTTTATGTAAGTATAATGTAACCTTAATGTAATTAAATATTTAAAGGTTCGCCTTCCCAATCAACGATACGGTGAAAATATGCCTGGATTCGAACTTGTTTTCTTCAGCACGATGCACATCATCGCCGCTGCGACCGTGCTCGGCGCGGTCTACTTCGCCATCAAATTGTACATGGAGACCGATAAGGGGTGGTACTGGTTCACGCTGCTGTTGTCGGCGTTTTTCACGGCCTTGTCGCAATGGTCGATGATAATCATCCCTCCGATGCGCGGTTTCGAGATAATACCGATTCTGCGCGAATCGATGGATATCGCCGCGACCATACTGTTCGCAGTGTCTTGCTATGGGATATATAAGACGATGAAGGACATCCGCCGGAGGGTAGAATGAAGACTGTATTGTTCTACTGGAGCAAGGGCTCTGACACGCGGCGAAGGATAATAAAAATCATCGCCGAATGCGAGAAGAAGGAGAACCCGTGCTTCCTGAACATCATCGCCGAGAGGATGAAGATCAGCCACGTGGCGATAAAGAAGCACCTCGACCTGCTGATAGAGGAAGGCTATGTGCGCATCCTGAACCCCGGCGGGAAGCCGAATTTCCTCGCCCTCACCCCCAAGGGCGCGGACATCGTGAAAGAGCTCTCATCCTGAATAATCTGGAAAAAGAGAAGAAGGCGAATGGGGGGCCGGAATAGAAAACGCTCAGCTCCCGCAGGCGCCTACATCGGCAGGGACATAGCTGAGGACATATGTCCATCCCGTCAGGTCCGATCTCTTGAACGTACCGCTCCACGTCTCGCCCTGATACATGTAGTTCACGGTGCCGTTCCCGTTCCCGAGGGCATACTGCGTTCCGCCATCGAGGAGTTTGTCGCCTGACATGATAGCCTCGGTCTTCTTGTCGAGCACGATCTGGCCGTCGCGCTCAAGCGCGAAGAACTGCACATCGGCAGGCACTCTCAGGGCCGAGCTCGTATCCGCGCTCAGGTTGTCGAGGAACATGCTTGCCGCCAATACGCCGCTCACGTTCTTCCCGGAGGACACCGGCACTGCGACCACGACGCCATTCTTCCCCGTCGATCTGCCCGTGATGGTCGTGCCGATGGATATAACCCCTCCGAGGGCTGCTTGGAAATACGGGCGGTCGGCGACGTTCCCGCTCGCGAGGCCGGTAGTCGTGTAATACGTGCCGTTAGGCAACGCATACAAATACTCTCCTGCGGGGTGTTTCTGGTTAGCTTCCATGAGTGCGTTCTCTATCGCGCTGATATTCTTGCCCGCGACCTCGGGTTCGTTCGCTGTCGCATTCAATATCGATTCGATGTCAAGAAGCTCATAATCGACTATCTCGCCGGCCTGGACGACCTTCCAGTCGCTCTGCTCCATGAAGCACGGCGTATACGCCGTCGGCTTCGCGGATACCTCAGGGTCGGAGAAATCATTCTTTATCGAATCCAGTGTGCCATCCGCTTTCATGGCGCCGAGCGCGTTCT
The DNA here is from genome assembly GCA_903835325.1 of uncultured Microcaldota archaeon. Lineage (GTDB taxonomy): Archaea > Micrarchaeota > Micrarchaeia > Anstonellales > Bilamarchaeaceae > Bilamarchaeum. The sequence continues at coordinate 8,038 of CAILMU010000155.1, forward strand.
GCCACCTGTCTATCTCGCTCTGCGGGGCATCCCTGCTGAAAGCAAGGTACAGCTCGGATTTCTTGACAGTGAGTACCGGCTGGAAATCCGAAGATTGATAGCCGCCATCGGCCACGATGTCCTCGAAATCGACGCTGCTCCCGAGCCACAGCTCTGCATTGCCAGCATCGACCATGCCTGCGCATGTCATGTCGTTGGGGGCCAATATGAGGTTCCCGAAGCTGTTGTTCTCGAGGAACTGGTCTCTGGCATCATCCTTCACCACGCAGACGCTGCGGGCTTTCTTCGCATCATCGAGCATCGAGATGCTCTCGGAAGTCCCGTTCTTGGAATAGAATGTGTAATCATACGCGCCTATCGGCCCCAC
>CAILMU010000156.1 GCA_903835325.1 uncultured Microcaldota archaeon
AGCCGATGACATCGGAGACAGGTTTCAGGCGCTCCATCCCGTATATCATCTTCGAGAGTATCGCGAGCTGGGATGTGAAGGTCTTCGTAGCAGCTACGCCGATTTCAGGCCCGCAGTTCAGGAATATAGTGGAATCAACGAGGCTTGTTATGGATGAGCCCATCGTGTTGGTGATCGCGATTTTCCTGCTGTCTTTGGCATGGCGCAATGCTGAGAGGACGTCTGCCGTCTCCCCGCTTTGGCTTATGGCGAAGACTAAGGTATCCTTGTCAGGTTTGGCAACGAACTGATAGTCGCTCGCTATGAACGCCTGGGCGCATTTGCCCATGCTTTGCAGGAGGATGGAGAAAAGCATGCCTGTGTGATAGGATGTCCCGCATGCGACGATATCTATGCGCTTGTAGCGGTCTATCTGGCTCCTTGCTTCCGAGACATCGCTCGCCAGGGTCTGGACTATGAAATGCTTCTGGTCCATTATCTCTTTCAGCATGAAGTGTGGAAACCCGCCTTTCTGGGCCATATCCGCATCCCAATCCACGGTTATCTGCTTGCGGACCGTCTCATGCCCGGATAGGGTATATGCCTTGTAGCCGTTTCGCACCAGGACCGCGATATCGCCATCCTCGAGCGGGACGAACGTCTTCGTGTATTTTAGCATGGCCGGGATGTCGGATGCGCAGAGCATCTCGCCCTTCCCCAGCCCGATTATCAGCGGGCTGTTCCTGCGGGCGATGAAGATGCGCTTTTCCGGGTCGGTCGCGCTTATCATGGCGACGGCATATGAGCCTTCGAGCTCGTTCATCGCCATTCGGAACGCCTGCGATAGCGGTAGCGTTTTCGCCTTCTCTTCGATGAGATGGGCGATCACCTCGGAATCGGTCTGGGATGAGAAAATATGCCCTTTGCTCTCAAGCGCGGATTTCAGCTTACCATAGTTCTCGATGACGCCGTTATGGACCAGGACGATATCTTTCCTGCAATCCGTGTGAGGGTGGGCGTTCTCCCTGCAGACCGCCCCGTGGGTAGCCCATCTTGTGTGGCCGATGCCGATATTGCCTTCGAGGCTGGTGAAATCGAGTGCGGTTGAAACATCGCTCACCATGCCTTTCTCTTTCAGAAGCGCGAGGCCTTTTTCCCCGACGACCGCGATCCCGACCGAATCATAGCCCCTGTACTCGAGCCTTTTGAGAGCGTCGGTGATGACTTCGGATGCCTTCCTTGAACCGATATAGCCGATTATCCCGCACATAAGAACCACACAGAAGGAGAACAAGAAAGGAAGTGTTTAAATAACCACTATCAAAAATATATTAATAGTATTCAAATATTTTAATAGGGGATAAAATAGGTGATAAATTGAGACTTATCAACGACGAAGGGAAGGAGTTGGGGTGCACCCTGCTCGAGAGGTCGGGGATAGCTGCGATATCTGAGGAAAGGCTGAGGATACTTGGTGTCCTATCAAAAGGGCCGGGATACCCATCAGAGATAGCGCGGGAGCTTGGGATGCCCGTTCAGACGCTGTATTACCATATCAGGCTTCTAGAGCGTGCTGGCCTCCTTGAATTCTCGGATTATGCCGAACGGAACGGGGCAGTCGCTAAAAGATATATCTGCAGGTCGGAGAGCATAGCTCTTCTCATAAAGAAGGAAGGATGGAGGCGCGGCTCGCACGCCACAGCAGCGCCCCCGGGGATCCTGAAGCCATTCATAAGGGACAATCATTTCGATGGGATGATAGTCGTAGGCTCGCCCGACCCGCACGGGAGGTACAGGGCGAGGGCGAGCGAACTGGGCATGCTTGAGTTCACGATGTTCCTGGGAAGGTATGCGGCATTCGAGCTTCCCCTTTATGCCCTGGACACGCAGTTGAAAGCCGAGCACAGGAAGATGAATCTGATACTCGCCGGCGGTCCTAAGGTCAATACCGCTGTCGAGGAGATAAACAGCGTCCTTCCGATAAGGTTCTCAAGGGATAACTCCGAGATATCGAGCTCGATAAGCGGGAAAAACTATAACGGGAATATAGGGATAGTGGAGCTCGTCCAGAGCCCTTATGCCAATAGCTCGAAGATGCTGGTGATAAGCGGATTGAACCAGCACGGCACCAGGGCGGCGGTTATCGCGATTGTGGAGGAGAGCGCAAAGATCGATGCCGGGAACCTCAACGACCCCAAGAAGATTGCGAAAGTGATCGAAGGGTTCGACGAGGACGGCGATGGGATTGTGGATGCAATAGAGATATTGGAGTGATAAGGGAAAATGGATAAGGGACTAGACAGGAAGGAAAAATTCAATCTCTTAGGAATTCGACGCCGACATTATCAGGGCGGTAGAGCATCTTTATGATGTCCCTGCCTTGGTTCGTCAGCTCGGCTACTATAGGGTGGGTATCGACAAGATGCTTTGTGATCCTCTCGAGGACCTGCTCCGAGACATCCATGATCCCAAGAAGATGCGTGCCGTCTTGCCCGCCGACACCGCCCACGTGGCCGTGGTGGCCGTTATGCTTGTCGAAAGCAGAGTATATTATCGAGCCCATGGCTGTCCTGGACACCTTCTCCTGGTAGCGGTCGAATCTCGGATCGAATGGGCGCATATCCATCGTTGTGGCGAACATCCCGTTCCCGAGCTCTCCCAGGATTGCGCGGACGTCATTGACGCACCCAGAGCGGACGGACGTTATCTTATCCAGGCGGTACGGGTCGTAAAGGACGGCCATAGCGGCGTATTGCTTGGTGAAATCGCGGCCTTCGGCCAGTGCATACTGCGCGTTCCGCGCGGCGGACTTCTCGAGCTCGGCCTTGTAAGGATTGGCATATAGCGCCTCGACCCTCTCAATGCGGCTTCTCTTGGTAAGGAGCCTCTCCCTCTGCGGCTGGTCCAGCCTAGGAGACACCCATTCGTCGAGCCACTCGAGGTTGGGCTTTCCCTGGTCCCAGCTGAAGAAAGCAGGGTATACGTACTCGTCGCGCCCGAATGTCTCGAGCTTCTGCTCTCCGGTGAACGCCTGCTTTATCGCATTCAGCCTGTCCCTGATCTCCGGGTCAGGCTCGATGCGTATGTAATATTCTATCGCGTCCACTATCCTCGCGATGGTATAGTGGACCTCGGCATCCTGGGATTTCTCCAGCTCGTGTGCCGCCTTGCATGCGCCGCATTCCTTGTGGCCTTCCACAAGCGCCAGGCCGCCTTCCCTGATGTTCGGGAACATGGCGCCCCTTATCACAGTGCTGCCGGCGGTCCTCTGGTGGATGATCCTGTATTTGAGCAGGAGCTCTGGATCCAGGTAAGCATGCCTCGCATCCGGGCACTGCACGATGGCGATGTCATAGCCTGGCTTCTCGCCTTCTATTATCAGCCTCGGCCTCCCTGTGTCCCTGCCGGGCGGCATAGCCGATATGCGGTCATCTGTATAGCGCTCCCGGCCGAGTATCTTGATGATATGGTTCTGGACCGCCCTGTTGCATTCCTTGTAATATTCTATCAAAGGGGCCCGCTCGAAGCGTTGCTGGGAGGCTATCCTGTGTATATGCGCACGCGGCAGTTCCTGTCGCCATGCTGCCATGTTCTCTGTGACTATCGCTGGTCTTCCTGCCATTTCCTCACCCGTTTTGCACTCGAGCTATACTTATTATTGTGTGTAAAAGTGCTTATAAATGCATCATTTACGCTCCCAAGAGCCAGCTTTCGCACCATCCTATGCACAGCTCATGCTGGACATCCCTTGGTGCATGGATATGCACGGCTATGTTTTTAAATGTTGCAAATACGAGATGAAAAAGGCCCTAATCCGGCGTGGCAAGGCCTTGGAGCACAATGTTTTTAAGCATCCAAGCGCATGAAAGGGCAGGGGCTGGTTTTGAAACGGATATCAGGTGAGCGCATGGACTCTGAAGAAGCGAAGAACAGGCTATTGGAAGGGAATAAACGGTTTTTGAGCGGTTCGATGGAAGCCAAGAACCATGGGGCGAAACGGGAGGAGCTTAAAAGCGGCCAGCACCCCATCGCGACGGTCGTGACATGCTCCGATTCAAGGGTAGTGCCGGAATTCATATTCGATACGGGCCTCGGGGAGGTCTTCAAGGTGGAGACCGCCGGCAATGTCCTCGACAAGGTCGGCCTCGGGTCCGTGGAATACGGGGTCGGGCACCTGCACACGCCCTTGCTGATTGTGATGGGGCACGAGAAGTGCGGGGCTGTGACAGCCGCCTACGATGGCGGACATGCTGAGAGCAATATCGCCGCGATTGTGAAGAAAATCGCTCCGTCTGTGAAGCGGGCGAAGAAAGGCGGGGAACGCGAAGCCGAGATCGAGAAGTGCTGTGCGTTCAATGTCAAGAAAGTCATCGCGAAGCTGAAGAAAAGCCCGATACTCAAGGAAAAGCTCGAGAAAGGGGAAGTCACGGTGGTCGGGATGAAATACTTCCTTGACGGCCATGTGGAATTCGTGAAGTGAATCCGGCTTTTCTTATTGTTTTTTCTTTTTGGCATTTTCCGCTCCTCGAACCATTTATTTTATTAATCGCGCTTGGGATTATCATCCAATATCGCATTCGTTATCGGAAGGAAATCCAGATGGCAGACACGGAAAAGATGTTCAGCCTTAAACGGCAGATCCGCAACCTCGAGGCTTACCGCGGGAGCGGCACAGAGCTCATCTCCGTCTATATCCCGGCAGGGTCCCCGATCCATGAGATGAACAACAAGCTCCGCGAGGAATCCTCGCAGGCGAGCAACATCAAATCCAAGCAGACAAGGACGGCTGTCCTCGGCGCCCTCGAGAAAATCATGAACCACTTCAAGATGTATAAAAGGACCCCGCAGAACGGCCTGGCTGTTTTTGCTGGGAATGTCTCAGATAACGCTGCGAAGGTGGATATCGAGCTCTTCGCTATAGAACCGCCGGAACCGCTCAGCATAGGGGCTTACAGGTGCGATGCGAAATTCTTCCTGGACCCTCTCCAGAACATGGTCGGCGCAACGGACGCGTACGGAGTGGTCGTTTTGGACGGGCGCGAAGCGACCGTCGCCATAGTGAAGGGGACGAATATCACAGTCATAAAGAAGCTCAATTCCACCGCGCACGCGAAGATAAGGAAAGGAGGCCAGTCGGCGAGGAGGTACGAGCGCCTCATCGAGGAAGCAATCGAGGTCTATTACAAGCGGGTCGGAGACTCGATGGACAACGCATTCATGAAGGATGAGAAGCCATTCGTCAAGGGAGTCATAATAGGCGGGCCAGGACCCACCAAGGAGTTCTTCATGAAGATGAGCCCCTTCAACTACCAGATAAAGGTCCTCGGGGTCGTCGACACGGGATACACCGAAGAGTTCGGGATCCGCGAGGCCCTGTCCAAGAGCGAGAACATCCTGGCGCAGCAGGAAGCTGTGAAGGAGAAAATGCTGGTCGAGCGTTTCATAAAATCCGTAGTGAACGAGGGCCTGGCGACATACGGCGAGAAGGAAGTCCGAGACGCGATTCTATCGCACCAGGCCGAGTCGTTGCTCCTATCAGAAGAGCTGAATTACAACGTGGGCATATACAAATGCCCCGCATGCGGGAGCGAGACGAAGAGAGTGTACCGGGATAAAATCGATGACACGATACAATGCCCGAATTGTTCGAGCCAGGCCAAACTCCAGTCCGAGGCGCTGCTTCTGGATGACCTTGCGGACCTTGCCAAGCAGAACGAGATAAGCGTCGAGATAATATCGACCAATACCGTGGAAGGCGCGCAGTTCCTGACGGGTTTCGGCGGGATAGGCGCGTTCTTGAGGTACAAGACCAGATGAAAGGCATAAATCGGAAGGAGTTCGCGTGTCGTGCTAATTACTAATCTATTTTATCAAATTATTTACTTCGTTGCTAAGATCAACGTGGATAATCGGACCATAGAATCTTTTATTGGCGCCTTCAAAGCCAAAGTAACATTGCCCAAAGAAAAAATGATATTCGGCAGACGTAGATGATGGTTCAAAATATATAACACATCCTTTCTCATCATTACCAAAGGATTTGTCTACAGCGCCCGATCTTACGCCTGCTTTAAGCTCTGTTCGTATGCCCTCAATGATTCGAGGACTATAAGCAAAAGCTAAACCCCCCAAAAAAACAGCAGAGCTTATGGCAATAGAACTAATAACAAATATCTTTGGGACTATATTTTTTAGTTGTCTTTCTACTAGAGGATCATTTCCTTTAACTGATGCCAGAGCCTTGATTTCCCTACCATCCGGCAACTTTGTTTTTAAAGCAGCATTCATGATTATACCTCATTTCTGATAAGTATATTTATGCCGCAATAATCTTTTAAATCCTCGTTTTTTTCCATTTTTAGCGACTTTTACGATAATTGAAAACCTTATCATAAGTCGGGTGATCGTATATATCCAGGATAACTGCGAGTATCTCTATCTCTTCATTTTTCAAAGTATAAATCAGACGCCAGCCGTCAATCAAATCCATTTTCCAGAGGTTCGTTACTTTGTATAATTGGATATATTTCCCGGGTATTTGCGCTTTTGGGATGGCAATTCCTGCTTGTGGATTCATTTTAAGATAGGCTATTTTGTTTTCCATGGATTTGAGCAATTGCTGATGTTCTGAATTATTTATGCCATTCTTCTTTTCTTCGTCGACCGATTCCACCAACTTTCTGTAAGCCAGCAGGATATCCTCGGCGATAACAACTGCAACCGGTTTTTTCACACTCTCGCACCTTTTTCTATCGCCAGTTTCATTTCGGGGCTAGGATTATACACCCAGACTATACCCTTATGCCCATCTATAATTTTACCACTATCCTCCAGGTATTTTAGGATCACGTTAAGCGTCTGGTGCTGGACTTGCGTTGCCAGTTTTCGTTTTAGTGCCTCTCGCTTAATCGGCAGTTGCTCGTTCTTCAGTACTTCTTCCACCATTAGCACAGTTTTGAGGTTCGGATAGTGTAAAGGTTCTTTTTCCAGTTGGATCATTTTTTGCATTTAAATCACAAATAATATATACACTAGGTAGTATAAAAATGTATTGTTTATTGTATAATTATATACAATATCCTAAATCTCCAAGAATTCGTCTCCGCCTTTATGATACAGCCCTTTCCCTTCGCGCCTTTTTATGATATTGACAGCCTCTCCCACGAAAACGACATGGTCGCCGAGCTCGACCTCTCTCACGACCTTGCATTCGATGGATGACGGGGATTTTTTCACGAGCGGGATCCCGAGTTTCCCATACTCCTTCTCGATCCCGAATTCAGCGAACTTGTCTTTTTCAGCCCCGCTTGTGCGGCCTGCTTGGATGGCATGCGATTTCATGGAAGCGTCGATAAGATTGATACCGAAGGCTTTCCCTTTCGAGATTAATCCATAAGAGAATCTCTTTTTGCTGACCGAGACCCCGAAGAGAGGCGGATCCATGGATATCGGGAAACACCATGCTGCGGTCATCACGTTCTCGCGAGCGCCGTGCCTGCTCGTTATCAGTGCGACACGTATCGGATACAGGAGATAGTAGGGCTTCTCCATGGATTTTCCCGGGATTCAGTTGGTCCTCTTGATACCGCAGGTCCCGAACTTGTAGGTGTTGTCAACACCCACGCTCATGCCGTTGCTGTAGAAGTGCGTGATGTTGCCGCTGTGCACGTATATCGTGATACCGCTTCCCGCCCTGGAGAAGCAGTCCTTTGCCGTGAGGTTCCTCTCGGTCTTCGGATTGTCGCCCCCTGTAGCCGAGACGCAGCCGTCGGCGCTCACCGACTCGTATGTGACCAGCTTCCCCACCATGCCGGTGCTGCCTGCGAAATCCACCTGGCATTGCAGTATGCCCTGGCTGACATTGGAATCAGTCACGCCGCGCAGATCCGAGAGGATATACACTGACGATGAGTTCAGGAATATGTCCTTGAAGGTCCCTGAATCGACTTCCGCGCCATAGGCGAAAGTGTCCTGCGGAAGAAGCAGGAAGAATATTGCCAGTCCCGCGGCTATGAGGGCGAGCACGATCAAGCTTGCGATTTTAATCTTGTCATCCATGGAAAAAACCTAGCTGAATAGCGCGACCAGCGGGCACGAGCTGTAATAGTCAGCGTTGCCGCTTATCTGCGCCTGGTTCTGGTAGATTATCGAGAATTTCGGCGGTGCGTTATCGCTCGAGTAGCCGAGGACGAATGATGACGGCGATGCGCCCGCATCCGTGATGCACTGGTCCACGGCAGACGAAGATGACGCGATCCCGTTCGCGCTCACATTGCAGTTTCCTGGATTCAGGGTGTACAGGGTCACCGTCTTGTTCATGCCAGCCAATGTGCCGTAAAGCTTCGAAGCGCAGGTCTGCATCTGCTGCGAGTCGCTGAAAGAGACGTTCCTGAGGTCGAGGACTACCGCTGTCGTATTCCTGGAATCGAGGTCCGCGCGGTATTCCGTGAAGGTCGCATCGGTAGACGTCTTGCCCAGGAACAGGTAGAGGAAGAGGCTCATCCCCATCAGGTACACGATGGCTACGACGAATGCGACCACGAGCACGTGCCTGATCTTCGACGAGTCGCGCCGGGTGGATGCCACCAGGAACAGGAATGCCATGACTATCAGCGAGGCGAAAGACAGGAAGACCAGGACCGAGAACAGCCCCAATGTCGTGGCCTGGTTCGAAGGTATGTCCTGCACCTTGATGACGTCCGTGTTGGCAGCGACATTCGCTATCCCGGTGTTGACCTCGCGGGCGAATCCCCTGAAGAGGAGCACCGCGCGCGAGGCTGGGACATCCTTCTCGGATTCTGAGAGGTCCTGCGCCTGCAGTATCTGCTGTCCGTACGAGGCGTTCAATGCCATGAGTTCGGATTCTGTGATGCCGTCATGGAAAGAGGCATCCAGCGCCTGGGTCGCGTTCTCTATCTCGAGCAGCTTGTCCGCGGTCGTCGGATCGATGTCCTTCGTCTCCATGACATATATCAGCGCGTCGGCATCTGTCTTGGCGCTCTTGGCGCTGTCATAGACGGCCTGGAGCTCGGTTGCCGAGGCGTTCACCGAGCTGATGAGCGACTGGTAATCGGATATATCGGCGCTCAGGGTCGTGAAATTGCGCGCCCCGATGGATGCGGGTATCGATGAATGCAGCGCTTCGAGATGATCGGTGCGCGCCCTCAGGGTCGTGTTGGAGACATGCTTGAGCACAGATTCGGCCAGGGTGATTGTGAGGTTGGCGCTGCGGTTGTAGGGCGCGAAGCCTTCGAGATATTTCGAGGCCTCGGATTCCGTCTCCTTGTATTCCAGGCGGGCCTGGGTGCTCGAATATATGTTGGATGATATCGAATTGTAGTTGCTTATCGGCGCTACCTTCGTTAGGAGCGCCCCTGTCACATTCTTGAGCGTGTTCAAGGCGTTCTGGTCGAGGTCCATGGACGGGCAGATGGCGTAGCATTTGCCTGTGCAATCCTTGAGGTCCGCAGAATCATTGAGCCGGGGCGTCCTGAATATCGTGCTCTCTATCTTCAGTGAATAGCTCTTGAGCTTGTCTGTCGTGTTGTGGATGTAGTTGATCGTCGAGTATACGTTCGATTCGTCCATGCTGTTGAGCATAGATGTGTAGTTGGCGAGAATCGAGTCCATCGCTATGCTCGAGAGCGTGAAGTCCTCGACCGGCTGCAGAAGGACCGCCGGGCCTCCGAGGTTAAGCCCTTCGCCGTACACCGAATATAGTATCATCGCCACCTTCTGGCATGAGGCGTTGTCGGCGCACCGCACTGGCGCCCCTGAGATGGATATCTTCCCGTTCGAGAGCAGCACATCATCGCGGCAGACGTATTCCTCCTTGTTCTTGAAGTCGTAGCCGTTGTTCCTGCTGTCGTTGAACTGCTTGACGAGGGCGCGCATGCTGTTCATCTCATCGTCGCTCGGGTAATAGGTCTGCAGGTAATAGGATTTGAGCACCGTCGCGATGTCGGTCTGGTTCGTGACCATGTTGCCGTCTTTCAGCATGAATGTCGGCGTGGAGGCGAAACTGACTATCGAGTACATCGAGCCGGAATACGTGAAATTGCTGTATGTGATACCAGATGCCGTCTCGTTGCGGTATATATAATCCGACGGGCTGAAGGCGAACAGAACGCCTATCATCAATACTACTATCAACGCTACTTTTTGGGAGGACATAGCGCTTATTTCGGCTTGATGGTTTAAAAATGATATCATTTCTCGCGGCTTATGCAATAGTCGGCTATCTTCTCGAGCGATTCCTTGTCTTTGGAGGATGAAAAGCGCTTGATGGATTCTTTCGCCTCCTCGATGAGCTTTTTGGAGCGGTCCTTTGCGTAGTCTATCGAGCCGCTCTCCCGCAGTATCGCTATCGCCTCCTCGAGCTCGGCCTTGTCCGATGAATGCGATGACAGTATCGATTTCAACCGGGTCTTGCCGTCCTCGCTGCCGTTCCGCAGGCAATGGACGACCATCAGCGTCCTCTTCCCTTCAGTTATGTCGCCGCCGATCTCCTTCTGGTATTTGGAGAAATCCCCTGTGACATTGAGGACATCGTCGTGTATCTGGAAGGCCGCGCCTATCCGTTCGCCGTATCTCCTAAGAGCCGCCATATCCCGCTTGCCGCTTCCGGCGAGCATGGCTCCGGCCTCGCAGGACAGGCCCATCAGCGCCGATGTCTTGCCGCTTATCATGCCGAGGTATTCTTCCTCGCTGACATCGAAGCGCTTCTCGCGTATCCAGTCCAGTTCGAGGCCCTGGCCGTCCACGACGCGCTTGAACGAATCCACATACAGCTTCTCCAAGGCAATCAGCCTGGATTTCGGATGCTTGAGGCCGATGAGCCAGCGCCAGAGGAGCGTGTACAGCGCATCCCCTGAATTCAGGGCTATCGGGATGCCGTATGTGACGTGCAATGTCGGCGCGCCCCGCCTGAATTTCGAATCGTCCTCCACGTCGTCGTGGATCAGGGTGAAGTTGTGGAAGAGCTCGATTATGGCGGCGGCCTCCAGGACGGATTCGTACTTCCCTCCGCATGAGCCGCAGGATAGCAGGCATAACGCAGGCCGGATGCGTTTTCCCCCGCGCCTGATGAATGGCGTGATCATCCCGTAGATGCGCTTATCCTCCGCATCCAGCCCTGACACCATCCTCTCTTCTATATCCTTGAGATATGGTTCGATATGCGGATACAGCTCCATAGAAATCACAGGGTCCAGACAATAGTTTGCTCAGGCACCAATTAAAACATTCCAGAAACGGCGCGGGCATGCATCAGAAACCCGCTTCTTCCTTTCAGAGCCTCTTCGAATAGCCGCAGACGCATTTCACGCGGAGGCAGTCGTTCTTGCGGTCATAATGCACTGTCAGGGTCTTGCCAGGTATCCAGACACGGCCGCATTTGCGGCAGAAGCTGTTCCTGACCTCCTTTGGCAGGCGGACCTTGTTCTTCTTTATCAGGTCCTTGACCATTCCGACGTATCGGATGGACCTATCCGGCTTCTTCTCATCATAGGCCCGCCTCGCCTGGATGAGCAGTCGGTCTATCGACGAGCGCACGCTCGTTTTTATAACCTTCCTTCGCCGAATATCCATGAAGATGGTTCGATGGATAACTTTATATACGATTACTTTATTTCGCCGATTTGGAGCCATGAGGGCTACAACATCGTCAATACCCTCGTCTATGCCGCAATCGCCATCGCGGCCGTCTATTGCATATACCAGATACTGAAGAAGCGGGTCGTTGTGGATGCCGCTTTCATCGGCGCGGTCCTGTGCTTCGTGCTGTTCGGCTCCACCATCCGGGTGGTGACGGATTCCTTGGATACCGGGGTCTTCAAACCGGTCACACCCGTCCATGCATTCGTCATAGACAGCCATGTCTGGGATTACGGCTACCTCACGGTCACTCCGGGCATATACATATTCACAGCGCTCCTGCTCGGTGCTTCCATGCTCGCATTATACAAGATGAAACGGATGGAGCTTCTCGGGTATGTCGGCCTCGCCCTATGGATACCGCATCTGCTGCTCCTTGTGCCTTTCATGTCTTATGCGATTTATGCGATCCCGATTATCCTCATGGCGGCGATACCCGCTTATCTCGCTTACCTGTATTTCAAGGACCCGATACTCTCAGCGATCGTAGCGGGCCAAGCCCTCGACGGGGCGGCGACATTCTTCATAATCGATGTCTTCTCCTCGATAAGCGGCAGGCAGTATTTCGAGCAGCACGTGCTATCTGCCGGGATTGGAAGCTTTTTTGGCTCGTATTTCGCCTTCTATTTGATAAAGGTCGGGATAGCCTTCGCCGCGGCGTGGGTGCTGAAGAACGAGAAGATGGATCAAGGGGACAAGTATTACATCGCGCTCATCCTCATGATAATGGGTTTCGCGCCGGGTTTACGGGATATGCTCAGGATGATGATAGGGGGATAAAGAAAGCTGGACGATATCGAGATATTTGGGGTTCAGAAGCCTTCTTCGGAATTGCGATGGATGGAGCGGACCGCGGTTTTCGCGAAATCCGATTTGCCAGTCTCGCGAGCATCTTGGCCCGAACGCGGCGGATCCAATCTCTCTTCTGGAAACGATACGGGCGCAGTCTTTCCGCCCGTTGTCATTCCTTTCGATACGCTTTCAATCAGCGGTTGCCCGCTTTTCGATAGGCGTTTAGAGACTGCCTGCGCGAAATCGAACGTGCTTATGGGTTTCAAGCCCTTATGCGACCGCATGCTGTTCAGCCTGTTCATTATCATGATGGTTTTTCCTGTGGCGTCGCTTTTCGTCCCCTGATCGCCTTTTCTGAAGTAATCCATTTTTTTCACCAATAATATCCGCTTTCCCAAAGGCTCCGCAATCCAATCGCCGGAAGATGAGGAGCGCTGGGGGTGAGGGGATTTTTTCTATGTGTTTAATTATGGACAGAACTAGTATATATACTTTATTGAATTCATATCCTTGTCAAAACAGCGAGCAGGGTTATTATCGCGCCGATTATGATGAGCGGAAGCGTTATCTTCGCAACAGCCACGATGGAGTTCACCGTCGAGATTATCTCTATCGACTGCCTCGCGCCGAGCACATTGATATCGAACCAGCTTTTACCCGAGAAGAACCGGGCGCTTTTCATGTCCGCCGCAGCCTCTTTGACAGCCCCTTTTATCGATTCCAGGATGTCTTCCTCGTCCTTGAGCGGGTTCACCACACCGCGCACGATATTGGTCTGGTGGGTGTCGGTCGTGAACACGCCGACCGCGAAATCGCGCTTGAGGCTTTTCCCTATCGCTTTCACAGAGGATTCCACCTTGTCCCGGAGTTCCGGAGTCACGCCGTTCGAATCGATCAGGACGACGACATACTCCGGAGCACAGGAGAAAACAGCGACCTTGATGCCTCCCCCGCCTATCATCGGGGATGAGCTTATCCGGCTGGCGATGCCGAGCTTCAGGGGCTTCTTTGCTTCGGATTTAGCGAGCGAATCCTTTATCGCTTCCATATAGTTGAAACCGACCACGCTGCCAGGGTCGAAACTGGTTATCTCCCCGGTCTCGGCATTGTGCTGGTCGACTATCATGGCGTTCTTGACGCTTTTCTCTGCTTCAGACATCATGGCCAGGCCCAGGCCGAAGTTGATGTCTTCGGTGACGAGAGGGGCCCTGCTGAGGCCGACAAGCGCCGAATCGTTTATCACAAGAGCCTGCGCCTTGCATTCCTCGTGGATGCCAGCGCTCAGCGAGACCTTGGCATCATCGAACTTCGCGCCCTTTATCATGGAATCTATCGCTCCCATCACCTTAGCCATCTCGGAAGAGGAGACCGGGTTCAGGTCATGGGTGACGGTGCCGTGGAAGATGAATGATTCCGACTTGTAAACCGACATCATCTCCTTGGCGATAAGGGATGAGAACTCGCTGCCCCCGAGGTTGCCGAAAGGCCCGTAATGGACATACGGCGTCACGAAATAGACAGTGTCGTTTTCGCGTTTGAAGCCCATGAGATGGACGATGGTCTTGGCCGGTTCCCCGACCTGCTCGAGCGCGCGCTCCATATCCTTGTTGTGGTACAGCCATTGGCTGAAGAAGAACGATGCCGCGTCCGTGCTGCTCACTCCCAGGTTCTTCTTCATCGGCGCGTTGATTATCGTGAAGAAGATGACGAGCGAGATGAGGAGTATGAACGCGGAGATGTAGTAGCGAAACGCGATGTCGATGAACTGCCCCGGTGGAGCGGTCATCGCCTGGTTGCTGAGCAGGAAGACGAGGTAGAAGAGGAGCTGGAGGATGGCGAAGAGAATCGAGCGGTACTTGAATATGAAGATGAAGCGGGCTATCACGTACCAGAAAACGAAGACGAGGGCAGCGCCGACCAGCAGGACGAGCTGGCCCCAGAATGGGTTCACGCCGGACATGAGCAGGCTGAACGAATAGGCTATCGCATAGACGAATTCGCCGCCGAGTGCTGTCGCGGCGATCCTGCGGAAGGGCATCTTCATGCTCATCAGCTTGACAACGAAAGTGGAGAGCAGGGCAGGTATCGAGAGGAGCATCAAGCCGTCAAGGAGCGCCCTTTGGATGAAATCGGATTGGCCATAGTGGCTGCTGTCTATCAGGAAGCCGAAGACAAGGCCGAGGAGCACGATACCCAGCATGAGATATCTGGCTGGCGGAAGCGTGATGAAGTACGACGTCAGGCCCACTGCCTGGTTGATGTTTTTTGCCATCGGTTTTTATATCGTTCTCTATCCTTTAAAAGGATAGATGAAAACCAGCGCCATAATATGCCCCATCTGCGGCCGGAGCAGCGACGAGGTCAGGTTCATCGATGCGTTCTGCGTTGATGATTACCCGGTCGATATCCGGATGCCTTCCCGCATCGATCTCCAGCAGTGCAAGCGTTGCCTGAGGGTGCTCCTGAAAGGCATCTGGGTCCCCTACAACCAGAACAAGATATCAGGCTACGTATTGAGCAAGGTGAAGGGCACTTATGACACGGCGAATATCGATTTCACGAGAGGGGCCGCCGTATTCGAGATAAAACGGGGCGAGAAGGTGTTCACGATTGAACGGCCTGCGCCGTTCCGGATAATCACAGGCATGTGCCCGGAGGACAACCGAATCAGCGGGGGGTATTTCCAGGCCATCATCCAGCTCAGGGGAGAGCGGAAGAAGGTGGAGAAATTCGCCACGATGTTCTTCAAGGACCTGTCCGACAGGACGTACATCTCGAAGACAGAGGAGAAGGACGAGGGGCTGGACCTCTATGTGGGGAGCTCGAAGGCGGTGCTGTCCCTGATGATAAAGAACGGGTTCAAGACGCTCATAACTAAAAAGCTGGTCGGACGGAGCGAAGGGAAAAGATTGTATCAGACGACGTTCCTGCTGAGGCTGTGAAGGGAAGATAGCGATTATTATAAGAATTGCCGATGAAACGGCGAATATGGATTCCAAAGATCCCAGAAGCCCGGTATCCAGCAACAACTTGATAATTCTGATAGCATCGCTGGCGATATCGGTAATCGCGATATTGTTCCTGGGTTTCATGCTCTACGGCTTTCTGGCTTTCATGGTTCGGCTCAGTAGCATCGTATCGTCCATTCTGACTTCCTTGTTCGTGATAATCGGGGGAGCGCTCATCTGGAGATACCTTTATCCGGTTATGCTGAAGGCGATAGTATCGGTCAAGATTGACGGGAACGGAGTGTATGTTTTGAGGCACACCGGCCCGATCGAAAGGCTGGAGGGCATAACCAGGATTGTAGCGATTTCCATCCCTAGCGGGGATGGCGTTCGGGATATCCTGCAAATTTATCATGGCGGAGGAAGAATCGATGCTGATTTCATGTTTTTCGAGTCCTATCCGGAAATAAAAAAGATATTCAGCGAAATCGAAGCAGCAACCGGCAAGAAAATAGAGAATTATCTCGATCAGAACCAAATAATGCGGGTAAAAATCGAAAGCAATTTCCTATCCATCCAGAGGCTTTCCGGCGAGTGGGAGCAGATATCAAAGGTATCGAGAATCGAAGCGAGCAGCGATAATATCGGGACAGACCGGGATTTAGTCGTGATAACGTATTCCGGCGGAATCGTGCAGATGCCTTTGCGGATATTCCCGGGTTATCCAGAGATAAAGGAGATACTTGAGAACTTGGGGGCCATGACAGGCGTCATGGTAGAGAACAATCTTTCGTGACCAAGCGGACCGGAATGGGCGTCATCCCTTCAGTTTCAGCATCCTCGAGTTCAGCATCCCGGGCCGCTCGAGCTCTTCTGAAACGATGAGGCTTTTCCTCTCGAGAAGATCTATATAATTCCGTATCTGCCGTTTCGTCTTCGGGATCTTTTTCAGGAACTTATCGTAAAGGTCCGAGGATTCGAGAGGACCGCTTTTCAGAATCTCGAGTATCAGGGCCTCTTCATCTGACAGCTTCAGCTCAGGCAGCTTGAATGTCGATTCCAGGGAAAGGATATCCTCGAAATCCTGCACCATGATTTTCGGCCGGCCTGCTTTCTCTGCATGCTTTGCCGCCTTCCAGAGCCTCTCGAGCGCGAGCCGGGCAGAGCCTCCTTCAGCCGATGCCGCTATCTTGTTGAGAAGACGGTCATCGTATGTCCCGGGTGCGAGCGCTGCTTCGGCCCGGACGCGCAGTATGGATGAGAGCTGCTCTTCGTTGTACGGTTTGAATTCCATCTCTGAAAAGCGCAGCGAGCTGCGGATGCGGAGATCGAGGCGGGCGGGGATTGTCTTGTCATTGGCGATTCCAACGATTCCGAAAATCACGCCTTTCTCGTTAGAGCGAGATACCACATAGAGAAGCTCGTCATGGCGCAGGCCGTCCATGTCGTCCAGGATGAGGAGTATCGGCTTCTTGTAGTTGCGGACATACTGGAGGATGCGGTCGAATATCTCGTCTGTCGCAAGGCCTCTGCGCGGCAATGGCAGGCGCATCTCCTCCACGATGCGGTTATAGACCGCGAGCTGGGTGGAATTCTCCCAGCAATTGACATAGACCGGAAGCACGGCTGATGAATAGTCCAGGAGCTGCTTGATGACGTATTTCACGCAGGAGGTCTTGCCGCTTCCCGAGCATCCGTGGATGAAAAGGTTCTCCGGGGTCTTGCGCTGCACGAGGGGCTTGATGCCGTCCGCTATCACCTGCAGTTCCGCGTCGCGGTGCATGAGCTCGTCGGGCAGGTATTCCGGGAGGAGCACCTCCTCGCGCCGGATGATACGGGGCTCTTCTTTGGCCCCGTCGAACAGGTTCGGCATAGGTTGGAAACTCGCAACGAAGATTTAAAACGGTTCGCGGAATGATGGGATTTCCGCGGTAGGATTGCGTTTCTGCGGAAAGAAAAGATTTCTGCTGATGACATCGCATTTCATCCCCATCCATCGCTTTTAGCAAAACCATTAAACGCTTCGCGCCGAATCTGGGATTGGTGTTAGATTGAATCCCTCTGATAACTCTGAGAAAGATATCGAAAACAAGAAAGCATTGGGCCCCGAAGCGCGCAAGGCTATCAGGCTCCAGATGGCCAAAGAAGCCCAGAAAGAGATAAAGACCAGGATGGTTACCGTCATCACGACCGCCTTCGCCCTTGTCGCAGCGCTCTTCTGGCAGACGGCCATCACCGATACCATCAAGACATTCATCCCAATCAGCGGGGCCTGGGGATACGAGATAATCGTCGCGGCCATCATCACGCTGGGCGCCGCAGTGATAATCTATATCATCAGCACAGACAGCACGAAAGGCGACGAGAAGGCCAGGCTCGAGGATACCCTCGGCACCGTCGCGACCCCGAAAGTGATAAGGTGATCGTTTGAAGGAAATACACGTCGTCAAGGAAAGCGGGGAGAAGGAGGACTTCAGCGAAAAGAAGGTGAAGGACGCCCTCCGCAGGGCAGGCCTTTCTGGAAAAGGGGCGGACGAAGCATTGGACAAGCTCCGGCCGAAACTGTTCGACGGGATAACAACGAAGCGCATCTACCAGCTCGTCTACGAGATAGTGGATGACCTGAAACCCGAGGTCTCGCACAAGTACAACCTGAAGCGGGCGCTCTTCGACATGGGCCCGGCCGGCTACGTGTTCGAGGATTTCACATCGAAACTGCTATCGCTCCAAGGGTACCGGACTGAGATAAGGCAGGTTCTCCAGGGGAAATGCGTCACCCACGAGATAGACGTCATAGCCGCCAAGGACAAGGAGGTATTCATGATAGAATGCAAATTCCACAACCAGCCAGGGACCAAATGCGCGATACAGACGGCTCTCTATGTATATGCCAGGTACCTAGACCTTGTAGAAGGCTCGAAACTAGGGCGCGTGCGGGCGTTCACGAAACCCATGCTGGTGACCAACACTAAATTCAGCGAGGATGTGATGATTTACGCGGAATGCAAGGACATCCCGCTTCTTGGCTGGCATTACCCGTTGAACGACGGATTGGAGGTCATGATAGACCGCACCAAGTGCTATCCGATAACCGTGATTCCGATGAATATAGACACGCGCAACAGGCTTCTTAGCAAGGGCATCATCAGCGTGTTCGACATCCCTGAGAACGCGCAGCAGCTTGCAGGGATAGGGAATATATCGCCGAGGGCTGCCAAGGAGATAGTGGAACGGGCGGCCTACGCGAGATGAAAAATAGAAGTTCGGTCGGATTTTATTTTGGAGGAGTTGTTTTGGCAGGCGAACGGACGGGCGGGGGGGATGCTGAAACTGGCCGCGTCATCTGGGTCGATGCAGCCCGCGGCGTAGCCGTAGTCCTCATGCTATTCTACCACTTCTTCTTCGACATGGATTATTTCAGGGTCATGCATATAGGAATCGATAGCGGCGCATGGCTCGTATTCCAGCGCGTCATTGGCACGCTTTTCCTCCTGATAGTAGGTATCAGCCTGGTCTTGAGCGAAAGGCGAAATAAGGAGGGGTATCCTCATCATCTGAAGCGCGGGCTATTCTTGGCAGGCGTCGCTATCCTGATAACCGTAGCGACATGGATATACCCTCACGAAGGATACATCCAGTTCGGAATAATCCACCTGATCGCAGTATCGACGATAATCGCGCCGTTCTTTTTCAGGTTAGGGAGATGGAATATCGCGCTCGGCGCGCTTGTGATTGTTTTGGGTTTGTTGATGGGCCAATTGTCTGTGGACACCCATGCGCTCTTCTGGCTCGGGATGACGGACCAAGGGTATGTCGCGCTCGACCATTATCCGCTGTTTCCATGGTTCGGGATAGTCTTGATGGGGATAGCGCTAGGCCAAGCGGTATTCGCTGCGGATAAAAAAATAAACAAGGTTTCGAGCGTTCTCGCTACTCGCGCGCCCGTTAGTGGAATTTATTATTCGTATTTTGTGGGGTCTCTCGCGTATCTGGGAAGGAATTCGCTGACGATTTACCTAATCCACCAGCCGATAATCGTCGGTGCGATATGGCTACTCCTGATAAGATGACGAATAGATGATGAAAATAAGGGAAAGAAAGGGGATTGAAAAGAAAATAGAAATGAAAAAAGTTGCCGTTATTCCCCTCCGGCTCCCTTCATCTCCTAGGTCTCCCTGCCTTCTCGCCCCTTCTCCTCATGTAGAGCACGAAGGCCAGGATCAGGAGCAGCAGGACTATCAGCCAGAGCAGATTCGCCGCTATCAGGCCCAGTATCATCGCGAGAAGCCCCGGCTGCGGAGTTATGTTCTGCTGGAGCGAATCCACGCTCATCGTTGCGATAAGCTTCCCGTTCTGCATCAGGGTCACTTTATAGGTGCCTGAAAGCGTAAGCGGGAAGCTGATTGAGCCGTCTGCGCCGGTCTTGAGATTGAATATGCGGCCGCTTGGATCCGTGACCACGATGTCGGCCCCAGGCGCTGGATCGCCGTCCTGCGTCGCCTTGACTGTCTCGTTTGAACCGACATAGTTGGTCGTGTTCCCGCTGAGCGCGCCGCCCGCGCACTTGTTGTCCAGGCATACCTGGTTGGCTTTGCAGTCTGTGTCCGAGCAACATTCAAACTTGCACTGGCACGAATGCGTCGCGGTGTTGCAGGTCTGGTTGTCATTGCAGTCGCTGCCAGAGCAGCAGGAGGGGTATGCGTATCCGCATTTGCAGGTATGAGTTGCCGTATCGCAGGCCTGCCCAGGTTGGCAGTCTGAATCTGCGCAGCAGGCGTATTGGCACCTGACCTTGCAGGTGTGGGTAGATGCATCGCAGGATTGACCGCTTGCGCAGTCAGAGTCCTTGCCGCATTGCACGCATTTGTGATCGATTACGACCTCGTTGGGGCAGGGGACCGGCACGCACTTGTTCTGCGTGCATTGCTCGTTGTCCGCGCATTGTGAATCGTTCTGGCATTGAGGAGGCACGCATTGCCCGCCTACGCACTGGTATTTGCCGCAGTTGGCATCATAATGAGTAGCAGAGCACGCCGCGTTGCAGTCCAAATCGGTCTTGCATGCCGGACAGCTCGAGCAGGAAACAAGCGCATTGCTGTTTAGAAATGCTGGGATATATCCCGAGCCGCTCGTTGATATGTTGACTATCCTATCGCAGCCGCTGAAGGTGGCGATGCCGTCGGCATCTGTGTAATAGACATTTTGTCCGCTGCTATCCTCCACAAGGACATGGACGAATCCGGCCGCATTGGCGCCGCTCGTCACATTGATGACATTGCCATCGCACGTGGAAGCGAATGATATGGCCAATCGGCGGTTTTCTCCCCCTCCTCCCGAGGGAGGCGATGGCGGCGTTATCGGGTTGGTCAAGTTCTGCAGGATGCCGAATTCGCTGAAGCTGCTCACATTGGAAAGCGAAAGCTGGTGGCTGAGCGTATCGGGCGTGTTGTTCAGGTCGTAGTTCCAGATGACACTATCATACTTGGCGAGGAGGAACCTGGATTCATTGTATGGCGGAGATGTCACTTCCGCTGGGACCCAGCTCCAGATAAGCGTATCTATCAGCGCCGCGCTCTGGTTCGTGATGTTCACGAACTTGCCCCTGAAGCTGGAATAGTTGGCACCAAGAGGCGATGGAAGGGCTGCCCAGCTTATCGTGTATATCTCGCCCGAAAGCGCTGAATCGTACAGCGAGAGGTTTGTGAAGTTCGAATATCCGCCGAGCGGATTATCGAAAATCACGCCGGTCAGATACAGTGTGCTGGTGCTTCCGGTAAGTTTGAAATCCGGGTAGTTGTTGTAGAGATGGTCGCCCACAATGCGGGCGTTGTCCGAGTTCTGGACAAGGATGCCGCCGGCGGGGTTGCTGTACGCCGTGTTGCCGCTCATATTCGTGTCTGTTGTCGATAACAGGACGAAACCAGGCCCGGGGTTGCTGTAGGCCGTGTTGTTGATGAGGATATTGCCGAATCCGTTCGGCACGAAGAACCCGTAGTAGTACAATTGGTCATGCGCAGTGTTATTGATGAGGGTGTTGTTGGATGATAGGGTCACTGAGAATCCGCTGTTATAGTTCCCGTATGCCGTGTTGTCGATGAGCAGGTTGTTGTCGGAGCTGCCTGCGGTGCCGCCGAGCCAGAAGCCGTCGGAACCGAATGACGGGCTGAACACGCCCGTGTTGCCGTATGCGGTGTTGTTCCTCAATATGTTGTCGTCAGACCCGAAGTACAGGCCGAAGCCGTCGCCGCCGTTGTTGTACCCTGTGTTGCTCGTGATGTTGCAGAAACTAGATTGGTTGAGGAAGAAACCGTGGTTGCCGTTGTCATGGGCCGTGTTGGCCGTCATGTTGACCTGATTCGCACCCTGGACGTAGAACCCGATTGCATGGTTGAGAAGCGCCATGTTCCCAACAAGGTAGTTGTTGTCGCTCAGAAGGTCAATGAAGAAGCCGTGGACGCCGTTGTTCGTCGCGGTATTGCTCGTAAGGTTGTTGTAGACGCCCGCTGACACATGGAAGCCAGTCAAGACATTACCGGTCGCGTTGTTGCTGAGCAGGCGGTTGTAATCCGCTTCTACAATCTCGAACCCGTCTTTGCCGTTGGTGTCTACGGTGTTTCTCGTGAAATTGTTGTATTGCGAACCGAAGTCCACAACGAAACCATGATTGGTATTGTTGTAGGCCGCATTTGAATCGTACAGGTTGTTGAGGCTATTGATAAGATAGAAACCGTCAACGCTGTTGTTATAGGCTTTGTTGTTGGTCAGGTTGTTGCCCGAACTAGAATGGAGATCGAAACCATCGTCTGTGTTGTTGAAAGCGAGGTTGTTGCTCAGGTTGTTCTGGTCGCTTGTGTCCAGGAAGAAACCGTAAAGCGTGCCGAAAGATGCGTTGTTGCCCTGGAGCACGTTTGAACCGGAGTTCAGCAAATAGCCGTAATTGGAGTTGTTGCTCGCCCTGTTGTTGATGAACGTCACACCCGAGGACGAATCGACCCGGAAACCAAATGAGCCTCCGCCGGCTGTAGCATTGGCCATGGTGTTGTTTATCAGCCAGATGTTAGATGAACCGCCGGCGTCGATAAATACGCCGTTCCCGTTCCTGAAACCGATGCTGTTCGTGATGTTGTTGCTGGGGTATTCTAGACGATAAGCCTGATTATTATTGTAGTATGCTGTGCTTGAATCGATTGTGTTGCCGCTCCCGAAGATGATGACGTAACCGTACTGCGAGTTGCTGTTCGAGTGGCAGGAGGCGATTTTGTTGTTGCCTGAGCCGCCATCCAGAGAGAACCCGTTTGTATTGTTGAAGGCGTTGTCGCCGGTCAGGTTGCAGCCGCTGGATGCGTAGAGGAAATAGCCGTTCGAGGTGCTGTTGGTCGCGTTGTTGTATTCCAGAACGCAGTTGTTGGCGAGCGACCCCCGATGGAAGCCTTCCTGGGTGCTGTTGAGCGCGTTGTTGTACCTGAAGAGGTTGTTGGATGTGGAGGAGCTGTAGAAGCTGTACTGGTTCAGGTAGGCGTTGTTGTTCGTGAAGTTGTTGAATGAGCCGGTGGACGACATGAAGCCGTACGAGTTGTTGTAGGCATAGTTGCTGTCGATTACCTGGTTCGAGGCACTGATGAGCCAGAAACCTTTGTCCGTGTTGTTCTCGGCCCGGTTCAACCGGAGTGTGTTCGTGCCAGTTGTGCTCTCAATCTTGAAGCCTGATGAGCAGTTCGTCGCGTTGTTGCGGGTGAGGTTGTTGAAGGATGCGTGGGAAGCCAGGTAGAAGCAGGATACCGGGTTGTTCGAAGCGGTGTTGTCGCTCAGGTTGCTAGAATTGGCGAAGATAGCGAAACCATTGAAGGTATTGTTGTTAGCGATATTGCCGATATATGTCTCGTAGGATGCTGACGATTCGAAGCCGTTCATATGGTTGTTCGAGGCGTTGTTCCCGATGAACCGCGAGGAGTTGGAAGAGGCAATCATGTAGAAACCGTCATTCAGGTTGCCTGTGGCGTTATTGGTCGTGAAATTATTATAGCTTGAGCCTATGAGATGGAAACCGTTAACTGTATTGGTCAGGGCAGTATTGTTCTCGAATAAACAGGATACCGTGTCGGAAAGCTGGAATCCGTGCGTGTTGTTGTAGGCAGTGTTGTTCACGAATTGGTTAATGCTTGTTCCTGTTAGGTAGAATCCTGCTTGCGAATTGTTGTAGGCTCTGCTGTCCCTGACAAGGATGAACTGCGAGGAACCATTGATGTCGATACCTGCGGAGTTGTTGTAGGCAGTGTTCAAGGAAACGTTGTCGCTGTAGCTCAGGGAGATGTGTACTCCTTCGGAATTGTTGAACTCCGTGTTGTTTATCAATTGATTGCCGCTCGAGTTGTAGACGTAGATACCTGCGGAATACCCTGATATCCTGCAATTCTTCACTGTCACATTGGTCAAGGAACCGTTCAATTGGACACCGAGGGCGTTATCCGGATATGGAGAAGTGCCGTTGTTGGTGATGTTGAACCCGTTGCAGTCGAAGACGACGTTCGAAGTGATTATCTTCACGCATGTCGTGTTGGACTGGGGGTTCGCAGGGTTCGGAGCACCGATATAGTTCATGGGCTGTGTGTATGTCCCGCTTGTGGATATGATTGGGCAGTTTGTTGATTCGTTGTCGAGTATCGCGTAATCGCTGAAGCTCGCTACATTGTAGAGCGAGAGCGTGTCCGCGGCCGTGTCGGGCGTGCTGTTGAGCGTGTAGTTCCAGGCCGAGCCGTTGTATTTCCCTAGGAACAGCTTAGATTCGTTCACTGGCCCAAGCTCAGAGTCCATCCAGCCCCAGACGATGCTGTCGATCGTCACGGCGCTCTGGTTCGTTATGTTCAATACCTTCTTGTTGAATATCGAGTAGCGGGGATCTAACGGCCCGGTATTGTTGGCCCATGATATGAAGTATCCCTCCCCGCCAAGGTTCGAATCATAGAGGGAGAGGTTGGTGTAGGTTGCGTACGAACCGAATGGATCAGAGAAATAGGATGTCTTGATTGTGAGGTTGTGCCCGGATGAGACGGCGCTGTCGTTCAGGTAGACATCCATCGTATTGTTGGAGAAGACCATGTTCGCCAGGAGCGTATCGTTGGAATCCTGCACATAGAACCCTGCGTACGAGCTGTTCACCAGGTAGTTGAATCTTGCAGTGGTATTGGATACGGCGCTCAAAATGATGCCGGCGTATGTGTTCGTAACGTTGTTTTGTAGGAGAAAGGTATCGTTCGAGGATGACTGGATGAAGAACCCGCCGTGCGTATTCCCTGCCACCCCGTATACGTTATTGTTGTTGAACCTGGATGAGCTCGAGTTCTTCACATAGAATCCGAATTCCGGATTCGAGGAGGCTGTCAGATAGACCCTGTTCGATGTCGCATTGTCAAGAGAGACGTTCGTCATCCGGATGCCGGTTGGATTTCCGATGTTGGTATTGCTGACGAGAATATAATTCATGAAGAGCGTGTTGTTCGAGCCATCGATGATGTCGAATCCGCTGTAATCGTTCATCGTCGCGTTGTTCGTTACGAATATGTTGTCGTTGCTGTATATGGCTGCGATGAACCCTCCGACGCCTGTCACGAAACCATCGAGGCGGTTGTTCAGAGCGGTGTTGTTGAGGAAGTAGTTGGCGCTCGAGCCCGCGATGGAGATGCCGTCCGTGTTGTTGTAGACAAGGTTCCCTGTGAGATTGTTGAACACGGATGTAAATAATACGATACCGGAATCATTGTTGAGGTATGCGGTGTTTTTCGAAACGTTGTCCTGTCCGGCGTTTTGCATGTAAATGCCGGTCTGGTTGTTGAGATAAGCTGTGTTGTTGTATATTGTCGAGTTGAGAAGGCTGTTTAGACTGAAGCCGCTCTCCTGGTTCCCATAAGCCGTGTTCTGCGTGAAGTTCTCGAAATTCCCGCCGGATGCGAGGAATCCGTTCTGGCTGTTGTTCTTCCCCGTATTGTTGAAGAAGACATTGTATGATGAAACGGAATTATCCAGGTAGATCCCATTCGCGCTGTTGTTGAACGCGATATTGTTGGCGTTGTATGAGTGCGAAGGGTGATAGATGTGTATACCGTCATTGCTGTTGTTGGAGACATGGCTGTTCGTGATATTGTTGTATAGGTTCGTGGGCGTGCCTGCGCCTCCCCTCAGATATATCCCGTCTTCGCCATTATTGTTGGATGTGAAATTGTCTATCGAGTTATAGGCAGAATCGGTCATGTAGAGGCCATACTCATCATTGCTTGCCGCCTGGCTGTTCTTGATGACAGTTTGGTCAGAAGACAGGATGTAAATCCCAAAGAATGAGTTCTGGACGCCGACGCCTGAAATGTTGCTCTGGTTGATGCCTGATGCATAGATGCCGTATCCGCTGGTATCAGTTCCATCCACGAAACCGGTGATGGTTGGGCAGTTCTTCACGGTTATGTTCCTCATGTCGACCGGGGTCGCGAAACCCGTCTCTATCAAGATGCCGACCGGGGTCACCGAATCGTTCAGGTTCGTGATCGAGAAACCATGACAGTCGAGCGTGACGTTAGCATTGTTGATATAGATGCACGCAGAGCCGCCGGTCAGGACCGGAACGCCGTTGTCTGTCAGCGACAGCGATTGGTTCACCTCATACGTGTCCCCGGAGACGAAAGAAGCGGCTCCGCAGGAGGATATGTCATGGCTCGCTGAAAACGATGCGCCGAACAATGCTAAAACAACGACTATAACCGTTAATATATTAGGTTGGAATTTCATGCTAATCTGCCCGGGACTGGATTCGCTGATAAGATTTATAAATAAACTTGCAACGCTCCAAGCTGAAGATCGCGGTCCGCTGATGAGGTTAATTGGGCGTATGGTTTTGGCTTCGGTTTCGATGCAAACATTTATATATTTTTTCTGGAAAATTGAAAACGCGACCAAAATAATGCCTGTTCCAGATGGATCAGGCGGAGTGATTCCCATGGTTTACGAATACGTGATGGTGTGCCCAGAATGCAGGATGAGCTTCAGCATGAACTCCGTGCTCTCAAAAGCTGACGACAGCTACACCTGCCCGGCCAACCCGTCCCACAAATTCAAGATGGGCGATGACGGATTCCTGAAATCGTTCTGAGTCAATATTCCGGCGGTTCAGGATTGCGAGAAAAATAGAGGGGGCTTTCAGCCCTCTTGCCGTATTTTCCGAATTTTTTATTGGATTCTTGCGGATTAGCGGTAGCGTCGCCGCTTGGAACCATCGCCGGAAACAGTTCAAGGGTTGACCGGATACATGTCCTTGCAGTCGAAATCGTATATCTTGTAGGCCGACCCGTTCATGCTTACCAAATCCATGTCGCCGACCACTTTGCATTTCTCGATATATTGCGATCCGCTCGGATAAGGCTCGTATTTGATCGTGAATACATTGCCGCTCTGCGAGAAGGAATCTATGGCAGTGCTGTTTGCGAGGAATACTGCTGTGGCTCCGATGATTTGCGGGGCTGCGATTTCAGGGGATGGGGTGCTCACCACCAGGCCGAATCCCCTCAGGCTGTCGAGATACTTTCCATCGAACAGCATCTCCGAAGCCCTAAGGTCGTTCTGCTTGATTGGTATGCTGTCCGGGGTGACGTTGCCTTGGATAGCCCAGGGAAAGCTGACTGTGGAATAGAGAGTGTGCTCGGGGTCGAGCGCGAAGCGCGCCATCGCGCGGGCGATGCCCTGATCGACAAGCTGGGAGGTGGTCTCGTTGGTAACATTGACCGTGACGTTGGAGGTTGAACCGGTGGAATTGAAGGATGCTGTCATGGACGGCGGGTTGCTCGAATTCCCGGGAGCGGCCGTATCCGCGGTCTGGTTGGGAAGAGGCACGATGGCGCTTCCGACATCCCCTTTGGTTCCTGAGAGGAAGAATATGCCAGCTGCCGCGACAGCGACTATCAAGAGCAATGCGACGAAAATCTCCCCGTATTCAGCATGGCCTTCTTTCATATTTCCACTCCCGTTGGATCATTTATCCAGCGCCTGCGCGCAACCGAATGAATATGTGACAAGCCAGCCGTTCTCGTCCTGGCTGAAATCCTTGCCGCTGACCGTGCAGCCCCTCAGCTTCTTGTCGATTATGGATGGGAAATAGTCTATCGAGAAGGTGTCGCTGAAGCCGTAGGCATCCAGCGCCGTATCCGTCCCCCGGAAAATCGCGAGGCCGGAGGTATAGCGCGAATCGTCGGATTTGTCAGTGAAGACATAGAAGCCGGATGCCAGGATGCTATTGATGGCCTTCCCGTCGAATTTGACGTCTGTGGGCTGGTAAGAGAGGCCTATCTCGCCAGGGGGGGCCTCGGGGTTCGCGTTCCAGGTATAGCTCCTCTCGAGGAACGACCCGCTCCTGCTCGAATAGAAATCATGGCGTATCCTGGTCAACCCGGCATCAATTATCGCCGAGACGTTCGTGAGGGGCATGTTCTGGGCAGGGTTGCTTCCGGGTTGTGTCTGCGAGCCGTTGCCCTGCGTCTGGTTCGCCATGGTCGTATTCGTTCCCGGAGCATTGCTTTGATTGGCGTTCCCGCTCGCTTGATCGCACTGGAATACGCAGTCGCAGCTCGGGTATGCGCCCGATGCGAACCATTTCCCAGTGCACCCCGAGTGCAGCTGCGCGTCGCAGTATTCAGAGCATGGCATCGGCGCCGATTGGTTCGGGGCGCTCGTGTTCTGGGCATGTGCGGGGTTTGGATTAGTGCTTCCCCCCTGCAGGTTCGCGCAGCCGGCTATAAGCAGCAGAGCGGCGAGGAGCAGGAATGTACGGTGTGGAAAGAGCATGAGGGATGGATGCTGGCAACATTTTAAAATATACGTCTTCTATGTATTGAACGACCAGTGATTTGAATTGATGAC
>CAILMU010000157.1 GCA_903835325.1 uncultured Microcaldota archaeon
GACCGGATAAAATCCGAGGGGAGCATAGTCCAGAAGCTGGTCCGGAAAAACCTGCCCACTTCAATCACATTCGCGAACGATATGCACGGCTTCCTCGTGATAATGAAGACCGCGAAGGCCGCGATGAAGCTCGCTGACATGATGATGAGGGAGCTCCGCAAAATGATCTCCAGCTCTATCAGCATAGACCAGCGATACCTCATGCCTCCCAAGGACGATGGCACGGTCCACCCGTCCGTCTCCTTGGATTTCGTAGGACCGATCTATGCGAGGAACGGGCAGCTTCTCTCGCAGTATGGCGCCGAGATCCAGGTGACCGACCTGGAAGGCATTAAGGAATGCACGCAAGGCGTCCTCATCCACGGCCGCCACAAACAGACGGGCATCTTCAATTCCGGGCGGATAATCAATGCATCGACCCTGCCGCACCTGCTGAATTACCGCGCAGCCGTGAACCGGGAAGCGACTGTCTTGGATGAGCTTAAGACATCATCTGTGGAATCCGAATACGTCCAGATAAGCTGCACGATCTCCGATGGCCGCTCGATAAGACCCCAACAGGTCGTGCTCCCCGAAGGAGCCCTCCTCATAGACCTGCTCGCCAAACTGGACATCTTGAATGTCCGGACATACACCAAGGATTCCAAATCCGGCAAACCCATACTTAACGGGGACCAGATCGAGTCGCGCGAAGTCCATATAGAATTCGAGCCGGGAAGCACAGGCATCAACCCTCCGCAGGCAGCCGACCTCATGACGCGGACCAGCGACGGCGAGACGATAGCGAAGCTGCGCAAGATACGGAACGGCTGCCGCAAGAACGGCCAAAAGCGCTGAGAAAATCAACGCTAGCAGCGATACGCCGGATCTCTGAGGGAAACGCCGTCTGTCTATACCCTATCGAATTCCGTGAGCCTCTTGACGACATTCAGGACGATGTTCGTTTTGGTCTTATCCACGCCATCGATGGCAAGGATCCGTTTCACGGCACCGCTCAGCTCATTCCTCGTCTTGCACATGAGTATCGCTATCGCATCATGATCTCCGGTGATGTCCCAGACCGCGGCGACAGCCGGGAGCTTCGCGATTTTGCCTTCGATAGAAAGGATGTCCTTCCCGGATATGCTTATCTCGACGATCGCCATGAACTCGAAGCCGAGTTTCAGGTAATCGAACCTCGCCCCGTATCCGATTATCATGCCCTGCTCCTCCAGGGACCGTATGCGGTCTATGGTCGCGGCTGGAGACAGGCCGATATCGCGTGCCAGCCTGCGATATGACCGATTCGAGTTCCTGACCATCTCTCTCATTATCTTGTGGTCCAATTCGTCTGCTTCTTTCGTATGTTTGGCCATATGAACTGAACATTTGTTTGATAAATATATAAATATATCATGTTTTTGTTCGCTTTCCGCTATTTTCACTATGTTTTTATATTTTGCCTACCTATTCACGGATTCAAGGGGGCCAGGTGTGAAAATGGACGCGCAATCAGCTAACGAGCTAGCCCGGAAACAGAAACTTGAATTAGTCGATGTGAAATTCTCCGACCTGTACGGCCAGTGGCAGCATTTCACCATGCCAATCAGCATGCTGGAATTCAACGGCAAGGACGTATTGCCTTTCGACGGGTCCTCGATCAGGGGATTCAAGGAGATACAGGAAAGCGACATGGAACTGATACCTGACTTCTCCACCGCGTTCAATGATCCATTTTCCTCATCCACGCTGTCCGTGACCTGCGATGTCTATGATCCGCATCGCAAGGCATCCTATGAACGGGATCCGCGCTCGATAGCCAAGAAGGCGGAGAAATACCTTCAGGGCTCCGGCGTAGGGGACACCGCGTTCTTCGGCCCTGAAGCTGAATTCTTCGTCTTCGACGACCTCAGATTCGACCAGACAGAGAACTCAGGCTATTATTTCATCGATTCGGCTGAAGGCATCTGGAACTCAGGCAATGGGGAATCAAAGAACCTGGCATACAGGCCGAGATTCAAGGAAGGCTATTTCCCGGTCCCCCCGCATGATTCCCTGCAGGAGGTCCGCAATGATATGATTCTGACCATGATGCGCTGCGGGATAACAATAGAGAAGCACCATCACGAGGTGGCGACAGCAGGGCAATGCGAGATCGGGATCAAATATGACCGCCTGACCAAATCAGCCGACAATATCCAGCTCTACAAATATATCGTGAAGAACATCGCGAAGAGGCACAGCAAGGTCGTGACCTTCATGCCGAAACCGCTTTTCGATGACAACGGGTCTGGCATGCATTGCCACCAGAGCATATGGAAAGAGGGCAAGAACATGTTTTCAGGCGACAAGTATGCGGGCCTGAGCCAGCATGCGCTATATTACATCGGCGGCCTCCTTGCGCATGCCCCATCGCTCGCCGCAATACTCTCGCCCACCACCAACTCCTACAAGCGCCTTGTCCCGGGTTTCGAAGCGCCAGTCAACCTCGCTTATAGCCAGGCGAACCGGAGCGCGGCGATAAGGATCCCCCTGACCGATCCGACAATCACTGCCGCTAAACGCATCGAATACCGCCCGCCGGACCCGAGTTGCAACCCGTATCTCGCTTTCTCCGCCATGCTCCTTGCCGGCCTCGATGGCATCAAGAAGAAGACGGATCCCGGGGAAGCGGTATCGGAGAACATCTATCACATGTCCAAGGAGAAAGCGGATAAGATAAGGAAACTGCCAGGAAGCCTTGAATCCGCGATTTCAGCCCTCGAGAGCGATCACGATTACCTGATCTCCGGGGGTGTATTCACGAAGGATGTGATTGAGACGTGGATCGAGCATAAAAGGACGAAAGAGATAGACCCGATAAGGCTCAGGCCGCATCCCTACGAATTCCATCTATATCACGACGTATAAGGAGCTATGATTTCCCTTCCCCTATTCTTTCTCTTCCTATCTTTCCTATCTCCATCTCTTTATCCGGGCCACGTATTTTTCGGCTAACCTCTCGCGATGCTCCTCCTTCACGCGAATCCTCTTCAGTGCGGCCTTCGCGAGCGCTGACAGGTCCTCATCCGGAAGGATGCTCAATTGGCGCTCATAAGCATCATGCACATCAGCAATGGTCGGTTTCGTACCGAAATCCCCATGCTGGATCATGGACGTTCTGGAGAGGCTCCTGCCGATGAACCTGGATGATGCCACAGCCGAATCGAAAAGCCAGAATTCCTGGTTGTTGAGAACTTTCGAGGCGCTGTGCGTCACTCTCACCATGATGCCATCCTCTTCGTCAGCCCCGAAGAAAGCCCTTCTTGCCGAATCCATGCGCTCAAGCGCGAATCGATGGGGGGCAGACGGATAGAGAAGTGCCGGCCCTGCGAAAAGATATGGCAAGTCGTGCTCCTGGAAATGGGGCTGGATGAATCTGGACTCGAAAACCTTGAGAAGGGTGGCATCCGGAGGCACAAGTCCGACATGGTACGAATTCGCCCTTTCGCTGTCCGATACGAACTGGATGGCTTCGACATCGCTGGAATGGAAACCCGCCCCCCCGTAGACCGAGCTGCCGAAAAAAGCCACTGTGTGATCTTTCGATTCCTGGACGATGTGGACGAGCCACTCCAGAAGAGGAATCCTGTTCTCAGGCTTTTGATTCCTCCTCGCGAGCGATATGCAGTTGCCAACGAAATCGATAGCCAGCCTCCGTGCGTCCTTCCCCGCGGATTCGAATAAGCTGTCCGCCATCGCTGGATAAGGATATGGATCGGAGAAGGACGAGTATATTGTGTCTATTAAAGACATAAAATGAAAGTGTTGGAATCTCTTTATAATGATAGCGAATATTCATTTAAAAAAACAAAATCGGGCCTGGAGGGATTTGAACCCTCGGCCTGCGGATTAAAAGTCCGACGCTCTACCAAGTTTCTCGGCACCATCGTCTTGCGACGAGGGTATCACTGAGCTACAGGCCCAAACATTGTATGACGAATCTTGGCTGGAATCTTTTAAAAATGCAAGCCTGCTATTAAACCGATAGATATGCCGGGTTGTCTCTGAACGGCATTCCGTTCAGAACACCCAGCTTTCTAGAAAGCCGGGTTGCCAGATCGGCTATGGGTCCGCCTGCAGTCCGTTTTTAGGTGGTTTTCTCATCTGATGGCGGGCATCCAGCGGAATAGAGGGGTTCAAATCCCCCCGTGTCTGGAGCCGAGGTATCGGTTCCGGGGAGAACAGCTCCCTTACCCGGCTTTTTATTTTTACTCCAACTCCCTAGGCGACAGGCCGCCGTTTTTTTCTTTGACAACTGTCTAACTATGACATGAGTCTGATCTCCAGGCGAAACATATATATACTGGAAAAAACACTATCTGTATTGCGCTTGGTATTTCCAAGTGCGATATATATCGGAAAACGGTTGAGTAGCAACGGTTTCATCTGCGGGTTTATTCCCTTGTGTGGGCTCACCCCAAGAACCGCTTGCCCGAACCGATAAATCCGATGATATCGGAT
This sequence comes from uncultured Microcaldota archaeon, assembly GCA_903835325.1. GTDB lineage: Archaea > Micrarchaeota > Micrarchaeia > Anstonellales > Bilamarchaeaceae > Bilamarchaeum. The sequence continues at coordinate 4,483 of CAILMU010000157.1, forward strand.
ATTGGCTTTGGCGGACCAGGATGAAACCTGGTATGCTATGCCGAGCTTGGAGCCAAGAAGCGCGCAGAATACATCCGGGTTTTCCGGGTGGAGAGAAAGGGACGCTACGGAAAGGATTCTTGGAAGCCGATTTCACTGCAGAATCCGTATATGGATAAAACTGCATGAAAAACGGGCCAAGGATATAAATTTCCGTGGCGATAAGAAGGGGGAACGAAGGAAATGATAAGTTGATCGATATCAATACCTTCGGGTTCTTCTATCCGGATCCAGAAGCATGTGTTCTGCCCGGCGTGAACGCCGGAATTTCCTGATTTTTGGTGGGTGGGGTAATAATTTTCTGCAGTCGTACTGTCTTCTCTTATATTACTGACAGGTGTGCTGGCTTGGGTCGCAGGATAGCTGGTTTTCGCAATCGTCATCAGAGAAGCAGTAGCCTCCTTTCTGCGATTTGACAGACTCTGTCGCCATCTGATTGATATGGTCTGTCTGGTTATTGATATTGGAGCTTGTTGATTTAGCCGTGCCGATCATCTGTGATGCAGCGATAGCCACGACAGCGAGAACGACCGCGATCAGAATCAGCATTTCCGCAGACAGCTGGCCTTTCATAATAGAATCATCCCCCAAATGTTGTGGAGAGGGCGGATTTTAATAATTTGATAATGAGAATTTATCATATGAAGACAAAAACAGTTTATTTGACGTATAAAACGCGCGAGAAAATCGAAATCGTCCGTATCACAGATGAGATCGAACGCGCTGTGCGTGATAGCGGGGTGAAAGAAGGCTTGGTCTTAGTGAATCCCATGCATATCACGGCGGCTGTAGTCGTGAATGATAACGAGAGAGGGCTTCATCAGGATTATCTGCGCATCCTGGAGAAGCTTGTGCCTTATGGCGATGATTACCGCCATAACGATAGCGGAGAGGATAATGCGGCATCTCATGTCTGGCGCCAGTTCATGGGGCATCAGGTCGTCCTTCCGATAACGAAAGGCAGTCTCGATCTCGGGACATGGGAGCAGGTGTTCTATTTCGAGTTCGATGGGAAGAGGAGCAAACGGGTATTGGTGAAAATAATAGGGGGGTAGTTAGAACTTAATTGTTTTCCCTGTTTTCGGATCAAAGATGCCCCTAGCCTTCGGCTTCTCTTCCACGACGTGCTTCACGACGAGCTCTTTTCCAGAAGGAGATGGCACTATCATCCAATGCTCGATTTCGAGATCAGGTTTGCGGACCAATATCGAGTATTTACCCATCTCTTTACCCGTATCCAGATCCAGATACCCGTAAACGACAAAACCAGCGCCGCCCGTGCGAAGAATCCTGACCTCTTTCTTTCCTTTCGCGCCGATGGCAATCGTGCCTTCAGGGAAATCCATATGCACCAGCTCTCATATCAATCCATTTTCCTATCCATCCATCAATACGAATCCGTCTCATCCGGTTCATGCAAGAACTCTATCAACGTCTCCTGCGTTTCTTGTTCAGGCGCTTTCACCGCACCTTTTTCCGGATATCTCCAGCCGTTCTTCTTGAGCCATGCCCTGCGCTCCTTATGGTTGGGGATGGCCCTCTCCACCAAAGCCCAGAACCTCGGCCCGTGGCCTCTATACCTGGTATGGGCGAGCTCATGGATGATGACATAATCGAGTATCTCATCCGGCATGAAAAGAAGCCTGAAATTAAGGCTTATCGAGCTGTCCCTTGAGCAGCTCCCCCAGCGGGAAATGGAATCGCGTATTGCTATCTTGCGGATCGGAGCTTGGAAATGCTGTTCGTTGAGCTCGTGCACGCGCTTTTTCAAATGCGAATCAATCGCTTTTGTGATTTCCCGACGCACGAGCGAGCTTATCTTCTCGTCTTTTTTTGGATGATCAGCGAACGATATCTCGATTCTGTTCATTTTCGTCTTCGCTCTAAAGCGTTTCCCTTCCTTCATCGATATATCGAATTCCTGTCCCATCGCAGTGAGATGCTGGCCGTCATGGAAACTCACCCTCTTCTCCTGTTCGGGATTCCATTTGCCCAGCTCGATTGATTTGATGGACCTGGAAAGCAGGTTACGGGCGACCCTCTCCCTCTCGCTCTTCGGCCACCTGCTCGGGATGCTTATTGTTATCGCGCCATCCCTTAAACGGGCAGAAGCATTCCGATTCCTCGAATGCTCGAAACGGACAGCGTAAGTCTCCTTCCCTATCGTGACCGAATCCGCTATCGAGAAGCATGGTTCGCTCTGGGCAACTGCCTTGTTTTTCTGCTTCTTCTCGCTTTGTTTTGATCCTGGAGAGAACAGCCCTAGGATCATCTGGCCTATTTCCGGCAAAGCTTTTCACCTGGTTCGGATATCCTCATCTAACCCACTATTTTAACGAAGGTATAAAGATTTATAACGCTGTGATTCGTCATATCAATAACCCAGAATCCATAACAGGATATCCCGCGAAGATATCGGATGCGCGCGGAAGATGAGATGATGCTTGAACGATCGAAAGAGCGCGGCTCATTAATCGGCGGGGTCGTGAACTCCTTTCCGAACAACGAGATGGGGAACATCCTCATCCTCAATGTGCTGTATTCCTTCATCGCAGCGGCCCTCGGCGTCATCATCCCCCTGTACATGCTGCACCTCAAGATAGATGTCGCCTACATCGGCCTGATAATCTCGCTCGGGCCGCTCGTTTTCCTGCTCCTGAGGGTTTTCTTCGCGAGTTTCGCCGACGAGATAGGTACAAGGATGATAAACATCCTATCCTCTATCTCCAATCTCGGTGCTATCGCTGTCTACGCCCTTCTTGCGACTCCGCTCGGTTTCGCATTCGGGAGCTTTCTAGAAGGGATACGGATGTCAGCTTTCTGGGCCGTGGTACGGACAGATATCCTATTCGTGAATGGGCCGGTGAATGCCAGCAAGACGTTGGCGCATTTTTCAGGCCTGCGCCAGCTGGGCGACGGGTTAGGCAGGTTCCTCATCGGTTTCGCAATCGTCTTTTTCGCCTTCCAAGGCTCATTCCTTCTCATCTCAATCCTATCCATCATCATGCTCGTCCTCACCCTCAAGATCGGCCATGGAGGATCGAACGGCAGGAAGAGCGGCATCAATAAAGGCCTCCAAGCCGGCATGTTCGCTAGAATTACGAAGAGACGACCGATATCCTTCTGGCAGGCATCGATACTGCTGATGCTCATCTTCGTTGTCATCAACACGTTATCCAGCTTCCTCATCCCGGTCTATTTCACTGCAGGGCTGAACCTTAGCTATGGGGAGACATGCACGTTCCTTGCGCTTTTCTCGTTGTTCACGGCGATCGCGACTTTGCTCTCAATAAAATATGAAATCAATACCGGGATCCTGCTTTTCCTCGCGTTCCTGATGGTGCCAGGGCTGATAGCGATGCCGTTTGTTGGCAGGAACATATTGATTCCGGCCATCCTCCTCGCCCTGGGTTCTGCAGCGTGCAACATCCTCAATGAATACGTTGTCGTGGACCAGGTGCTCAGAAGCAGGGACGTCTCGACCGATATCGGGGTATTGTATGTGCCCCTGAAACTCGTCGAATTCAGTTTCCTCGCTGTCGGAGGGTTCGTGATAGCGAGATACGGCTATGTCCCGCTTTTCGCGGTGCAGGCATTGTTCGTCATCGCTTTCGTCATATCCATGGCGCTCGCTTCAAAGAGGTCGGCTAGGTGAAGTGGCGCGTGATCGATTTCACAGAGAATGATGCTTTCATGAATATGGCTATAGATGAAGCGATAAGCGAAAGCGTAGCGCAAGGGGATGCGCCCACAATACGCTTCTATGGATGGAAACCCAGCGCAGTCTCGATAGGGTATTTCCAAGGAATAGTAGAAGAGGTCGATACCGAGGCTTGCCGGAAGCTTGGGGTCGATATCGTGCGCAGGAGGACCGGCGGCGGGGCGGTGTACCATGACAACTCCGGCGAAATCACCTACAGCGTGATAGCGAAAGAAGATATCTTCCCGAAAGATATCCTCGCATCATATCGCGTGATTTGCGGATGGATAATAGATTCGTTGGGGAAGCTCGGCATAAGGTCGGAATTCAAACCCATAAACGATATAATCGCGCTCGATGGAACCATCCTGAAGAAAATCTCCGGAAACGCTCAGACTCGGCGCGGCGGCGTGCTTCTCCAGCATGGGACAATCCTCCATACCGTAGATACGAAGAAGATGTTCTCCATCCTCAAGGTCCCGAGCGAGAAAATGCGGGATAAAATGATAAAAGAAGCGCACGAGCGGGTCACATCAGTCCATCGTCTAAGCAAAGCAAGCAAGGACGAGCTTTATCGGGCGCTTTTAGCCGGTTTCACAACAGACAAAGAAATCTTTTTCGATTCGCTCACAAAAAATGAGATAGAGCGCGCGGAATCACTCGCTAACGAGCGGTATAAGAAAAAGGAATGGAACTGGATGCGTTGATTGATACGGGGTGGACGCATCAACCTATGCACCGGATTTCTCCTGACAAAACGCTTACTTTATCAGTTGCAGCTCACGCCCGACCTTCTCTATCTTCTCTATCGCGAAATCAAGGTCCTCCTTCTTGTGCTCAGCGGTTATCATGGCCCTTATCCTCGCCTTGTCCTTCGCTACCATGGGGAACACGATGGGCAATGCGTACACGCCTTCCTCGAACAATCGCACGCTGAGCTTGTTCGCCTTCTCTGCATCATATGTCATGATGGGTGTGATTGGCGTCTGGCTGTTGCCCAGGTCGAAACCGAGCGACTTGAGGCGTTTCTTGAAATATCTCGTGTTGCGCCAAAGCTTCCTGACTAGCTTGTCATCCTTCTCGAGCAGCTCGAGCGCTGCTATCGATGCGGCTACAGTCGCGGGACCGTGCGAGCCTGTGAGCAACCACGTCCTGGATTTGTTGAGCAGATATTCCTTGTTCGTCTTGCTCGTCGCTATAAGCCCGCCCATCGTGCCGAATGCCTTGGAGAATGTCCCCATCTCGAAATCGACGCGTCCTTCGAGCTTGAAATGGTTCACTATCCCCCTGCCGTTCTCCCCCAAAACCCCGTCTCCATGCGCATCATCCACGTAAGTGCATGCGTCATATCTCTCCGCAAGCTCGACTATCCGGTCAAGAGGAGCGATGTCTCCGTCCATGGAGAAAACCCCGTCGCTCACGATAAGGATGCGGTTCGGCTTCTTCTCAGCCCTTCCTGTCAGCTCCTTCAATTTAGCTTCGAGGGATTCCGAGTTGTTGTGAGAATATATATGCCTTTCCGCCTTGCTCAACCTGATTCCATCGATTATCGAGCCGTGGTTCAGCTCGTCAGATACGACAGCATCCCCCTCGCGCAATAATGCCGGAAGGCCTCCGCTGTTGGCAGTGAATCCGGAATTGTAATAAAGCGCATCCTCGGTGTGCTTGAATTTAGCTATCGTCTCTTCTAGCTTGATGTGGAGGTCCATGGTCCCTGCTATCGGCCTCACAGAACCGCTTCCAGCCCCGTAATTCTTTATGGCAGTTATCGCCGCTTTCCTCAGAACTCTGTGGTTCGCTAGCCCGAGATAGTTGTTCGAGCAGAGCATGACAACATCCTTCCCTGCGACTTTCGTGCGCGCGCTGGACGGCCCGTTCAGAGTCTTCGGCAGCCACAGCAGATTCTGCTCACGCAGGCTCTCGATCTCTGATTTAAGCTCGGCTTCTAATTTTTTGTTCATAAAACGACCACCTTGATTTCATTTGATAATGTAATATCGATACCTTCTCGACAGCTATTTAAAAAACATGATTCAGGGGCTTGTTTTTATCCGTCATGCGCCGTATAAATCCCGCCGACCCAAGCGACCTTTTAATATCCATTTGTCTGATAACGTTCAAATTCTCTCAGCCCGAGTTGAGTTGATTGACTATGGAAAAAATGCTCTCAGTATGGAAGACAGCCCCAAAAGCGGGCCTTGAGGTCAAGGAAGCGCCTGTCCCGAAAATCAAGGACAACGAGGTATTGATAAAAGTCAAAGCCACCTCGATATGCGGAACCGACCTGCACATCTATGAATACGATCCTTGGGCCCAGAAGCGGATAGCGAAAAACATCCCATATATCTTCGGACACGAAGTCGCCGGCGAGGTCGTGGAAGTCGGGAAGGGCACCGGAGGAATATCTATCGGAGATCACGTATCGGCCGAGACGCACATCCCTTGCGGTTACTGCTACCAATGCAGGACCGGGAACGAGCATATCTGCCAGAACGTCAAGATATTAGGCGTCGATACGAACGGCACGTTCGCGCAGTATGTCGCGCTTCCGTACAAGAACGCCTGGATAAACGACAAGAAAATCCCTCATTGGATAGCGACAGCACAGGAACCCCTTGGCAACGCCGTGCATACGGTCTTTTCCGGCGAAGTCGCAGGGAAGACCATCACCATCTTCGGGATGGGGCCTATCGGAGCATGTGCAGTCGCCCTCTGCAAAGCCGCCGGAGCAGACAAGGTAATCGCCATCGACAGGGACGAGTTCAGGTTGGGGTTCGCGAAAGAGTTCGGGGCGGATGTTATCATCAACGGCGCCACGCCTGGGACCGATACGCGCAAGGAGATAATGGACGCGACGAACGGCCTGGGCGCAGACGTTTTCTTGGAATTCGCAGGCGCGCCGGCTGCTTTCAATGACGGCCTGGCCACGCTCCGAGCAGGGGGCAGGGCTTCGATCCTCGGCGTCTTCCCGAAACCTTTCGAAGTGGACGTTACCGATGGCATGGTCTTCAAGGGCATAACCTTGACAGGGATCAACGGAAGGAAGATGTACGACACCTGGTACAAGGCAAGGTCGTTCCTCAGCACAGGCAAGGTGAAACTGGAGAAGCTTGTCACGCACAGGTTCAAGCTGTTCGAGATAGAGAAAGGGATGCAGATACTCCAGAAGAAAGAAGGCATGAAGATTGTGCTGGAGCCGTAAACCCAAAGCTCCTATTTCTTCGCCCTATAATGATGTATCGATATCCCCAGCGCATCCTCTGCGCATTCTGACAGCGCCTCGCTCATCGTAGGATGCACATGGATGGTCGAAGTGATGTCCTGGAGTTTAGCCCCCATCTCTATCGCGAGTGCTGCCTCCCCCATCATCATCCTGGCAGCTTCCCCTACTATATGCACGCCGAGGACCCTGTCATCCTGGTCAGCCACTATCTTCACGAAACCGTATGAGTTGCCCCTTACTTTGGCCGCTCCCAGCGCCGTGTAAGGCATCCGCCCTATCTTGACCTTTATCCCGAGGTCCTTGGCTTCCTGTTCGGTCATGCCCACGACCCCGACCTGCGGATTGGAGAAAACGACCGCTGGCACCGCCCTGTTATCGTATGCGCTCTTCAGGCCCGCGATGCATTCGGCAGCGACCTTCCCCTGCCTGAACGCCTTGTGGGCGAGTTTCGGCCCCTGGGCCACATCCCCGACGGCATAAATCCTCTCATCGCTCGTTCTGCACGTCTCGTCCGTCACTACCTGGCCATCCTGATCTAGTTTGACCTTCGTCTTCTCGATGCCTAAACCATCTAGGTCCACTACCCTTCCTGTAGCTATGAGCAGCTTGTCGAAGGGTATCTTCTTCTCGCCATCCGGGGTTTTCACTATGGCCGATTGCGCCTGCCCATCTGTCTTATCCTTCTCCAGCCTGGCAATGACGCTGTTGAAGATTATCTCCACTCCGTCAGCGACGAGCTTTTTCGTCAAGGCCTCGGTTATCTCAGGGTCCATCTGCTTGAGAAGGCGCTCGCCCCGGTAGACCACGGTCACCCGCGAGCCAATCCTCGAGAACAGGCTGGCCATCTCGACCGCGATATAGCCGCCGCCATAGACAAGGAACCTTCCGGGCAGGTTCTTCAGGGCGAATACGTCATCTGAATCTATC
>CAILMU010000158.1 GCA_903835325.1 uncultured Microcaldota archaeon
CAAGGGTTCGGTTACGATAGCGACCAACATGGCCGGCCGCGGCACGGATATCAAACTAGGTGGAAATCCGGAATTCCGTGCCCGCCGCAAGGCTGGAAGCGAGGCATCGGACGAAGAATTCAAGGCCGCCCTCGATGTCGAATATGAAACATGGCAGAAGGATTCGGACGAAGTCAGGTCGCTGGGCGGCCTCTTCGTACTCGGCACCGAACGCCACGAATCACGCCGAATCGACAACCAGCTGCGCGGTAGATCAGGCCGCCAAGGCGATCCGGGCCGTTCGGCATTCTTCATATCGCTGGATGACGATCTCATGCGCCTTTTCGGCGGCGAGAGTTTCAAGAACATGATGAGCAAGGTTGGAATGAAGCCAGGCGAACCCATCTACCACCCCCTCCTGAACAGGACAATCGAAGGAGCGCAGAAAAAAGTAGAGGAACGCAACTTCGAAATCCGCAAGCACCTCCTCGAGTACGATGATGTCCTCAACCAGCAGCGCGGGTTCATTTACGAGCAGCGCAATGCCATCCTGAAGGATGCGGACCTCATAAGCCGTGTTTCGGAAACGGCCGACGAAATGCTCGACGCGGCTCTCGCCGAGGCTTCATCCAAGCTCAAGGCAGGTGAAAAAGGCGTCGCAGCAGAATTGTCGATCCTCCTCCGCGACAGTTTCGGCATACAGCTTTCTGCTGCCGAGATATCTCCTCTTCTGATGACCACCCAGAAAGGACAGGGTGAAGGCGCCGAAGGCTCGGAACTCAAGGTACGGATAGCCTCGGCTCTCCGGAAAGATCTGGACGAGAAGCTGGCAGCCGCAGGGAAAGACAACCTGAGTCTCTTCATCCGCTATCAGTATCTCCAGGAAATCGATGCCAAGTGGCTCGACCATCTGGAGACGATGGAAGCCCTCCGCGAGGCCGTTTATCTTCGCAGCTACGCTCAAAAGAACCCCCTCCTCGAATACAAGCTGGAGGGTTCCGACATCTTTGAGCAACTCGTTGAGTCCATCAGGAAGAACATCGCCTCCAGAGTCATGCTTGTTCGCATCCGGACTGACGAGGAGCGCAGAATTCCTGCGAAGGAACCCCAGGTTTCGGCTCAGGCGGCAGCCCGGCACGACAGCGCCAGCCAGTTCGGCGGTTCTGTATCGGCAGGGTCCTCGACCGCGTCCGGATCCTCGGCTGCTGAACCAGGAATGGGAGGCCGCCCGAGAGGATCGGCAATCTCGGAAGCCTCGCAGCCGGAAAACGCAAGCGTCGTGAGGGTCGGGCAGAAAGTCGGCAGGAACGATCTCTGCCCCTGCGGTTCCGGCAAGAAATACAAACACTGCCACGGCCGCTGAAGCGGCTGCCAAAAAAGCGCCAAGCGATGTCCCTCAACTGCAAAGAAATAGACCTGATTCTCTCGGAACTTGAGCTTGCGGGCTCACGTATCCAGAAGGTCCTTCAGCCCAGCTACGACACAATCGTCTTCGAACTCTTCGCACGCGGAGAAAAATCCCTCATTCTGGTCAGCGTGACCTCGGGAGCATGCAGGCTGCATGGCTTGTCCAGTCTTCCTGCGAAAAACGAGCGCGCGCTGCGCTTCATGGAATGCCTCAAGTCGCGCCTGAGGGGAGGTACAATCGAGTCGGCCGTCCAGTTGTCGGGGCAGCGGATCATCCGCCTGGTCATCGCCGTCC
>CAILMU010000159.1 GCA_903835325.1 uncultured Microcaldota archaeon
CCCTCAAGAAGGCTATCGCCGCGCTCAAGACGCCGAGGGCCAAACCATTTGTGAGCGCGAAAGCTCCGATGGCTGCGGCTCCGGCGATGCATCAGGGGAAACCTGCGCAAGCGCCGGTTCATCAGGCGCACCAGGGAAACGCAGCGCACCACGCGCCTGCCGGCCACCCTGTCGCTGGCCATCAGACATCCACGCATCCTGGTTCGCACCAGACCCAGGCCCAGCCTTCGCACGCCCATAAGCCGGCGGCGAAGAAGAACTGATGTTAGCAATAGTGTTAAATAGTAGTTAATTCATAATAATGATGTACACGACGGTTCGGTTTTAAATGCCATTCCTTCGCGTATTAGGAATAGGTGAAGAAAATAATGGATAAATGCCCGAAATGCGGAATGCTCAAGGATCTTTGCGCTTGCGAGATCCTTGACAAACAAGGAGTATCGAAGATAAAGGTTTATACGACGAGCAAGAAATTCAAGAAGCTTGTCACGGTCGTCGAAGGCATCGAAGGCCCCCAATTGGAGTCCACGACTAAAGCGCTGAAACACAAGCTTGCGTGCGGCGGGAGCTTCAAGGGTGGCGTGATAATCCTGCAGGGCGACCACAAGAAGCGCGTGACCGAAGCGCTCAAAGGCCTGGGCTACCTTGCCGAGAGCATCGAAGTGCGCTGAAGAAATAAAAAGAAAAAATCTTTTTCGGATTTTCATCATCCTTTAGCGCGAGCGCTTGTTCCCTAAGGCATCTCGTTCGCGTATGTAGTCCCGCCGGTCTTCTCAAGCTCGGTATAATACTTCACAGTGCTTATCTGCTCCGACCTTTTCCGCAGCGAATCGACCAGGGTTCTCGCTTTCTCGACGGGCATCGCGAGCATCTCGACTATCTCTTCCCTTGAGAGCGCGCCAAGGTTTTGCTGGTCGCATCTTCCAGTCACAAAGAACAGGATTGTGGTATAAAACGCGTGAAGCGCCTGTTCCGGGTCCTTAGAGTTCGCGACCACGGAAAGCTTCTCATCGATTTTCGGCCGATGATCCTGAAGCTCATAACCCATATGCAAGGAATCGCTCTCCAGCATCTCCTCGACAGGCAAGCCCGCTTTCCTGGCCAGTTCATAGTACGGCGTGCCTGGGAACATATGGAAATTGTGCATGTGCGATTCGAAAGCCCCCTGCCCGGACATCAGAAGCATCAATTCGATGGTCGCCCTGGCATCCTTAGCCTTCTCGAGAGGCGCATCAATCATGAAATCTATATCCGGAAGTTCGAGATGCGGATTCTCAGCCAGGGCCTTTGAGAGCGTTGCGATAATCTCCGGCGCCTTACGAATGTCTGCCGGCGGCCTTTTATACAGCTTCAGCATCCTCTTTGAACCAGTCTGGAAGCCAACAGCCACCCTGTTCAATCCAGCCTCTATCAAAACCTTGAGCTTCTCCTCGTCAAAGGTAGTGGGCGAGCCATAGACGAAGAACGGAAGGCCTACCTGCGCCCGATACAATGTTTTCAGCTCTTTCATCTCTTCCAAGGAGCGGAGGAAGAAATCATCGTCGAACATCGAGATGTATTTCACATGCGGATGCGTTTCCAGCACGCGATGGATATTCGCGACAAGATTTGGAACGCTTCTCGCCCGTTTATGCGCCTTGCCGTAGGCGCTCTTCTCCCAGCTGTTTATGCAGAATGTGCATGCATATGCGCACCCGCGCATGCCGAAGACGAAAAGGCTGGCCGGGTACGGCGTCGCTAGGTTCTGGATGCCCGGGATGCTCTGCTCCGGGGTTGTTATCCGGGTTATGCCGTCCTTCTCGAGGCGAAAATGATGCCCTTCCTGGAAATCATAGTCATCGAATGGCAAAACATCCATGTTCCGGATTGGCATCCTGATTGGATTCTGCGCAAGTTTTCCGTGCGCGCTGAATGCCAGGTTCCGTATCCTGTGGATATCCCCTCCCTGCTTCATCGTCCGGGCGAGTTCGACAAGCGTCTCCTCACCCTCGCCTCGGCAAATCGCGTCGGCCAGACCAATGAAAGAGCCCGGATTCTGGGTTGCGGTGGCTCCGCCTACGACGAACATTTTGTCCCCGAGTTCGCCATCTCTTTTCATTATCTCAAGGAGCCGGACGGTGCGCTTGTGCGAAATGCCCATTGTGGATAATCCGATGATATCAGAGCCCTTCACGAGCTCTTTCAAATCGCGTATCTGCGCTTCATTATACGTGCCTTGCTCGAACAGGGGCGCGAAAATCACCCTTGTCTTCACGCCATCCGCCCGTAAGCTGGCTGAAAGGCTCCGGATGCCCATCTCCCCCTTATGGGGCGCTATCAGGCTAACGTGCATGCCTGGCACCTTTTTTCCCTTTGTTCCCTTCGATCTGGGAAGGGGTCGGTCTGTTTGCGAAGGGGGACGGCAACCTCTCATCTGGTTTTATATGTGCATCCGAGTTGAGCGGCCCTATCACTTCATATTCGAATCTCTCGACCCATATCTTCTTCCTTTTCTCCTGTTTCCCTTTCTGCGTCATGCTCTTCTCACCCGTTTTGCGAATGTTTCCTTTTGTTTGAACTTATTACAACAAAACCCATTAATTAAATCAATGATAAGAATTTTGGTCAAAAAGGTATGATTTTAAAGAATATTGGTCTAATGACTAAAACATGCGGAAACTAGACCTCATAGACAGGAAGATACTCCTCGAGCTGGATGCTGATGCTAGGGCGAGCCTGTCTGAAGTCGGGAAGAAGCTCAAAATCGGGAAGAACAACGTCCAATACCGGCTCCAGAGGATGTCGAACGACGGAGTCATAAAAAAATTCTCCACCATGGTCTCGAACGCGAAACTCGGCTACCTGCTCGGGAAATTCTATCTGCAGTTGTCTGGTTTCGATGAAAAAACCGAAGCGGAATTCTTCGATTATCTATTCAAGGACAAGCGGATCATCTGGATAGCCAAATGCGAGGGCAGATGGGACCTGATGCTGGGCATGTACGCCGAAGATATTGCCCAGCTGAATGATTTCAAATGGGACCTGTTCCGGAGATATGAGAGGTATATCAACAGCTACGATGCGGTCTTCACTGTGGATGCCCAGCTATCGCAGAGGTCATATCTCGTTCACAAGAATCGGAAAGAGATTGTCCCAAAGAAGAAAATCAGCGAATATATAGGGAGGGGGAAAGTCGAGCTCGATGAGATGGACAAGAGGATCCTCCTCGCGATATCCAACGATGGCAGATACAATTACGTGAATCTTGGCAAAATGCTTCATCTGAATCCGAAGACGATTCAGAAGCGGATAAAGAGCATGGAGGATGCGGGAGTCATCACCGGTTACGTGGTGCATCCGAACCTGAATCTCATCGGCGTGGGATTCTACAAGGTCTGCATCTACCTGATGGATTACCACCAGAAATACAAAGGATTCGTCGAATACTGCCTCCAGCTCCCGAATGTCGTGCATGTTATCGAGACCCTGGGGCCCTGGGACGTGGAGCTTGAGATGGAGACAGAGAACGTGCAGGAATTCTACGATATCGTGAAAGAGATAAGGAACAAGTTTTCGGATATAATCAAGAAGACCGAATTCGTGATAATCACGGATGAGGCGAGGCTGGAACTGGTCCCGCAGATACTGCTGGAAAAAGAAAGCGGGAAGAAGAAATCCCAGCCGATTGAAAAATGACCGACCGAATTATAACTATTATCCACTCCAATCCAATCTGCATGATAAACCGCCAGAATCTCCTCTATTCAACTTTCATCGGCCTCCAGGTCGAAATCGCCAACTCGTCTCAACGCGAGCTCGTAGGGTTGAAAGGGATAGTCGTGGACGAGACGAAAAATCTTATCGTGATCGAGACAACGGATAATAAAAAAAATATTCAAAAGGACGTCAAGATCCCGAAAGTTTCATCCGTCTTCCGTTTCACCCTCGACGATGGCACCAGCATGGATGTGGATGGCCGCGATATCGCATTCCGCCCGCACGAGCGGGCGAAGAAAGTATGATCTGCCCAAAGAACAAGTTGAAAAGTCGAGGAAAATATGGGGAGCGGACAAAACATGCGACTATTTGACTAGGTGATATATGTCCGCCCTCCACCCCTCATCTTCCGATGAGCGCGAATCACTCGATAAAAAAAACAGCGAAAAAAAGAAAAGCGGTGGCATCAAAAATGCCTCGTTGAACCCTCCACCGCCCACAAGACC
>CAILMU010000160.1 GCA_903835325.1 uncultured Microcaldota archaeon
GTTTCTGACTTTAGTCAGGTCTTGGCTTTCATTGTGGCGGCCGGATGCTGTTTGTGGAACGGAGGAAGATGTCCAGACATGGATTAGACGCAATCCGGAACGTGTTCAGCAGTCCGGTAATGTTTATCTCGTCCAAAATTCTATAAACAAGGGATATTCAGGCGGGAATAATATCGGCATCCGCCTGGCGGATACATTAAAGGCTGATGCGGTACTAATTGCTAATCCGGATATGCGTATTGACCATCCTCATTATATCGAAAAGTTATGTAGTCATATGTTCGAAGATCCCTCTAATTACGTGGTGGCCTCTCGCATAATCGGCCCTGACGGCGTGGATCAAAATCCCCTGCGTGAAGCGAGTTTTTGGGAAGAGTTATTCTGGCCGCGGTGGCTGTTTCGTAGTCTATTAAAGACAAAATCATACGTTGTGCCCTGCCGAACTGAACAACCATCAATTGTATCCAAGGTTTCTGGTTGCTGTATGCTGCTGCTCATGGATTTTCTGCGTTCAACCAACTATCTTGACGAAAATGTCTTCCTCTACTGCGAAGAGCCGATTCTCTCTGCAAGGGTGAAGGTGGCAGAAGGCAAAATTCTCTATGTCCCGATGGTTAAAGCCATCCATGCCCATAATAAGAGTGAAAAGGGTGATGGAACCAAACTGATGCTGCTATTTATCCAAAGCAGAAAATACTACCTCAAGACATACAGCAGCTACAACCGGTTGCAGATCGGGTGTCTTTTTCTGTCGTATGATGTTTTGGCCGTCTATAATAGGTTTAAAGGGTTCGGTAAAAAATTGCTATGTCGTAAAGGAGTGAGTGATGTTTGAATATATGGCGCCCGCACTGGTCGTCATACTGTTGGCCTTCATGTTCCGGCAAAAATTCTACAGTCTCTTTTTCTGGTCGGTCCTCTATCTCAACGTACGTAATCATTTGTTTCCTCTGTTTCTGCGTACAGGGAGAAGCTAGGCGATGCATCGGATTTTGGTCTCTGCATACGCATGCGAACCCGGAAGGGGGAGCGAAGGTGAAATAGGCTGGAGCATTGTCCATGAACTGGCAAAAACCAATCAGGTGTGGGTCATCACCCGGGCGAACAACAAAGAGGTTCATGAGACGGCTTTTGCCCAAAGTGGCAAACCGGACACCTTGAATTTCATTTACTACGATACCCCAAAATTGGCACGGTGGTATAAGAAGGGGAAGCGCTTTTTTCTTATTTACTACTACCTGTGGCAGATAGGATCAGTCTTTGCTGCACGCCGATTTCTAAAAAAACAACAGATCGACCTGGTACACCACCTGACCGGCGGCATGGACTGGATGCCGTCAGGATTGGCACTGCTCGGTCTGCCTTTTGTCTGGGGACCGGTAGGAAGTGAAGAAATTCCATCTGTGATTTTGCGAACACTCCCCTTTAAAATGCGGCTGAAAGAAATATTGCGCAGGGCTATAAAGTTTTATGGTCGGCACATTGACCCCTTTGTATTCCTGACGGGTCGCCGGGCACATATCATCCTCTCCCACACTCCTGAAAATCTCCCCAACCGTTATGGGCAGAAAATCGTACCCTACATTCAAACCGGCATCCATCCAACCGAACGCTTCGCCCGCATAAAAGAGTCGTTTGAACGGGGAAAGGTGTTGACCGTCATTTATGCGGGAGAGTTGATTCACTGGAAGGGAGCCGCGTATGCGATGGATGCTTTTCTCGCTTTTGCCAGAGGTAAAAGCGACGCGCGCCTGATGATGATCGGTGATGGCCCTTTACGGGCAGAGCTTCGGCAGAAAACGGCAAGGAGTGGCCTGGATGACCAGATCGAATTTCGCGGAAAAATGCCCATGGCAGAATTGATTGATACCATTAGGAGCGGCGATATTTTCCTCTACCCCAGTTATCATCACGGCCTGGCAACGGTGGTTCTTCAGGCCATGCTCACAGGTTTGCCGGTAGTCTGCCTGCAGGGAGACGCCATAGGCAGGGCAGTCGGATCGGAGTGCGGCGTTACGGTATCGCTGAACAAGGACGGTACATTTATCCATGGGCTTTCCGATGCCCTGTCGCACCTTTATGCCGACGAGTCGTTAAGAGTAACCTTGGCGAAGCGCGCGCAGGAAGTTGCGTTAGACAGTTACTCTTATCAGGCCATCGGAGCAGGCTATGAAGAGATCTACCGGAAATTATCTGCAATAAGCCACAGAGGGGATGACAATGCCTGACCAGATGCTCCCCATTTCAGTCGTTATCTGCGCCTATAACGCGGAAAGATACCTGGAAAGGGCTCTGCGGAGTATCTGTGAGCAATCCTACCGGAATCTTGAGATACTCGTCATTGATGATGCATCCACAGATGCCACAGCCTCTCTGGCCGCTGCCATGGCTGCAAAAGACAATCGGATACGCGTTGTTACGTTTGAGAGTAATGGCGGCCTCGCTCATGCGCGTCAGTTCGGGCTTGAGAGTGTCCGTCATGACTGGGTTCTGTTTTTTGATGCCGACGATATCGCTCTTCCGACCATGATCGAGAAGCAGGTAGCAATGATGCAAACGGATGCAGACATTATCGGTGTTTCTACATATTCTTACTATTTCGGTGATGATGAAACAAAAATAATTGCCGAACAAAGGTTTGGCTTTCCGTCGAAAGAAGCGTTTTTTGAAAAATACTCGAAGCAGAAACTGATATTTCTTTCTGGCCCTACATTATATTCTAAAGCACACGCTCTTGCAGTGGGTGGTTATCGTTTGCATTGCTCTCGAATGACCGATAATGTGCGATACCAGGATTACTGCGAGGATCTTGACCTCTGGTGTCGGTTGGCAGATTTTGGCGCTGAAGGGAAATATCTGATTACCATACCTGAGCCGCTTTTTATGTACCGAAAAACTTTGGGATCACTATCAACTAGTGTTTTTCGCATGCAGGATAAAATGCGCTGGATCAAGGACTGCCTCAAGCACAGACGAAAAAACCTGCCGGAGAGATCATTCGACGAGTATCGTCAAGCTATATCCGGTCTGAAAAAACTTGACTACCTTCGATCCGATTACGCAGCTCTTGTTTACAAAAAAATGGGCTTCTTTTATCTGCGTCGCCAATACATACTGGCACTCCCTCTATTTGCGCTTGTATGTCTTCTTGACCCACGTTTTGTAATGCAAAAGTTGAAAACGCAAAAAAGCAAGGTGTTCAATGACATTCAGTGATGGAAAAGCAACTGCATTCTTGACTGATCTTTTTGCTGAATACGACAGGCAGGGGGTCAGATACTGCCTGCTCAGGAACTACGAGAAGCTTCCGGACCGGCTGGAATCGCGCGATGTTGACATACTGATAGATGTTTCCTCGAAGCAGAAAAATCGTGAGATCATAACCAGACTTATCCAAAAGTACATGGCTGTCATTTACAATCACTACGTTGATGAACGTTTCGATCAATTTTTTTTATTCCGTCGCAATTCATCCCATGACCTTTTTGAACTGAAGTTCGATTTTCTTTTTAATTCACAAATCTATGGAGTTTGCATTCTTCCTGGTGAGGAAATTTTGCAGTCAAGACGGAAGTACCGTAATTTTTTCGTTGCAAACGATATCTACATGGTTCTCGACAAGTGGCTATTCGTCTTCCTTTTGGGAGCAAAACTGCCTGAAAAATATCACACCGAATTCAAAGAAATTTTCATAAATCATCGCGAATCACTGACCATAACACTGGCGAAAATCTTCGGCAACTCTTTTGGAGAACAATTAGTCTCGCGTATCTGTTCAACGGGCTTGGCCGACCTGCCCCGCATCCGGAAAGGACTATTGTTGCTGCTTCTTCTTCGTTTGGCATGCAAGAACCCGCGCTACCATCTGTGGCATATTCCACTTTTTTTTTGGTACCGTTTGAAACATTTCATCACCCCGAAGGGAGAATTCGTCTCTGTCAGTGGCCCGGATGGTTGTGGCAAAACGACCATAATGGAACTGGCAAAGGAGCAGCTCGAAAAATTATTTGACTCTGTGCCAGATAACCACGGTCATTTTCGCCCCGGTATCCTCCCTCGAATTGCGCAGATTGCCAAGCATGCAGGTGCTATTGCAGCCGTAGACGAAAATTATGCCTCACCCCACCGCGGCAAACCATCCGGTTTTATTGGGTCGTTAGCCCGATTTTCCTATTATCTTCTTGATTACCTTTGGGGCTATTTCGTAAAAATCA
>CAILMU010000161.1 GCA_903835325.1 uncultured Microcaldota archaeon
AGCAACTTATCAGCACAAGCCCCCACTGGTGATGATAGAAGCCGGAAAAGAACTAGGCGGGTTGACACTGACGAGGTCGGTAATGTATCCCCACCTCCGCCAATCCTCCCGCCTGCCAAGCAGCCGAATCGCCGCGCATCCGAAGATGACCATCCAAATTTGAGATATGAAGTCGAGAGTTTTTGAGTGCTTTAGTACAGTTTCGTCAACTCGATTTGGCCCACTTTGATATTTTAATTTGGCCCACCCCTGTCCATTAGGTTTTCCCTTGTTTTTGTGACCGAACTTGCTGCAGACTGAGCCGTGGAGAGCCGCCGAGAATGGGTGCCCGCGCAACTCGTCGGAGGCGGATAGTTCCGATTTCGCGTCTCTCGGCGGTGCTTTTGGCTTGGGTTTGCCAGCCTTCTTGCTTTTCGGCGGCATATACATCATCCGCTTTCCCTCCACCGGCCAACAATAGCCTTTTCCTTGAGTTCAGCTTCCAATGCTTCATAGTCACCAATGTGAGCGTGCATAAGGCTTTTCCATAGCCTTCCGTGGTTGGGGACGTGGAAGTGCAGAAGCTCATGCACGATCACGTAATTCTGGAGTTCCTCATGGAGCTGAAGGAGAAAGGAATCGAAGGTGAGGCGGCCAGTAGTCGAATAAGAAGCCCACTTTGTCTTCATGGGTCGCATCGAAACCGATGTAACCTTGACATCGAGCTTTTCAGCCCAGGCTTGGACCCGGTCCTTAAACTCCGCTTTATCCGGAATCGTCGTCATCAGATTGCGTATGCCTTAGTCAAGAGCGAGAAAAGGTTATCCACGATACGTACAACCTGATCGAGGTCGTCTGCCGCCGCATAGATGGCGAAGGTTACATCCTTTCGCAATTCACGAAGCGCCGTCACACTGGTTCGCCAATTCGGATGGTCGATAAAGGCGGTTTTGATCTTTCTACTTACATCTTCCGGGTTCTTAATGCCTGCGTCGAGCAGGGTCCGGTACACGAAGAAAGTCAGGCCGTCGAATCCCGTCTCGGCCTGCGCCTTCTTTCTCTGCTCATTCCGCTCGATCTCTCGAAAGAGTTCATTCAGAGCATCTTGCGTGCCAGTCTGCCGGTTTTCGTAGCTCTCCTGGACAGCCTTGGCGCGTTCCGCCATGGCGATAAGGAAAGGATCGTCGCTGTTCTCCTCGGCGGTTTTCTCGATGCTCTTGATGAGGTTGATTACCTTCGTACCATCGCCGTCATGTCTCTTTTTGATTAGTTCCACTGTCTCAGCGTTGATTTCCACGAAATTCTCGACGGTATTGATCGCCCCCGTCCCGATATGTTGTTGGACCAGTTCATTGGTCTTCTTCTGGAAAGCTCGATCTACGTAAACTCTTTTCGTGTACGCCTTTCGAACGACATCATAAATTCCTGAAAGGGTCGTGTAATCGCTGATGAATGGTCGAAGGAAAGCATCCGGGGAAATGATCTCATAGAGCATCTCGATTTCCTTGTACTCTTTAAAGAGTTCCTTTCTGCGCTCTTTGTCGCGGAAGTGCTCGATCAGATCATCCACGTCTTTATCGTTGAAATTTTGGCGTATAAGTGCAAGGTTTTCCGGCGCTTTCTGTTCCATTTTGTTTTTGAAAAGGATTTTGAGAAGATTCAGGTCCTTGATGATGGCGTTAACCTCATCACTGTCAAAGGCAAGAGCCTTTTCCAGCTTGTCGAATATTCCCACGAAGTCGAGGACAAATCCATGCGGTTTAACCATGCCCTCAGCCTCGTTTTCATATGGCCGGTTTACCCTTGCGATGGCCTGGAGCAGCGTATGGTCGCGCATCGGCTTATCCAGGTACAT
>CAILMU010000162.1 GCA_903835325.1 uncultured Microcaldota archaeon
TCGTCTATGACGTCCTTGGCGCCAAGGCGGTTCACCCCTATCGCCGGGACCCCCTGATGCATGGCTTCGATGAATGTGAGCCCGAAGGTCTCTGTATCGGATGCCGAGACGAAGATATCGGCGCTGCGGTAGGCTTCCCCGAGCGTCTCCTGTTCCACGAATCCTGTGAATACCACGTTCTTCAGCCTCAGGTCATGCGCCATGGCCTTCAACGTATGAAGATGCGGCCCGCTGCCGACTATAACCAGGCTGCAATCAGGGAACTTCCCTTCGACGATGCTGAAGGCTTCGAGCAGCGTATCCACTTTCTTCTCGAAGCTGACCCGCCCTGCATAAAGCAGGACCTTCCTGCCCTTGAGCTTGTGGAGGGCATTGAACTCCGATACCCCGCGCTTTCCCCCCTCCGGAATGTCGAATTTCGAGAAATCGATGCCGTTAGGCATGAGGACGACGTTGTCGAGCCCATATGAAGACAGCTCGGCGACCAGCTCCTGCGTGGGCGCGGTCACGACATCTGCCATCCTGAAGACGTGCTTTATCATCTTCTTCACCGTGAAAGCGCTCAGCTTCCCGAATATGGACGGCAGCTTCCCCTTCATGATTGAGAACACGTAATCCGGGAAATGGGTGTGATACGTTATCACGACTGGGATATGCGCCCGTTTCGCCGCGATTATCCCCTCCAACCCGAGTATCACCGGCGCATGGGCATGGACGATGTCCGGCCTCTCCTTTTTCAGGAGCCTGCTGATGCGATGGTAATTTATCGATGTCATCCGGTACCCTTCGTACAGCGGAAACGGGGCGGACGGGATCCAATGGACCGTGATGTTCGGCGCCTGCTTCTCGGCGCGATAATGCCCTTCCCCGGGCGCGAATATTGCTATCTGGTTGTCCTGCGAAAGGGCCTTCACCGAGTCTACGAGGTATGTGACGACCCCGTTGACCTGGGGGGTGTACGTGTCAGTGAAAACCGCTATCTTCATCAAGGCACCTCCTCAAGACGTTTTTGGGGGGAAAACATAAAAAGGGAAGAAAAATGAAAAAATAAAAAATCGATTGCTTAAGCGCACGAATCCCCGCCCATCAACCAGTCCCGTTGGTCATATTCCCGACCTGCGTCGGTCCCTCGGTGGAGCTGTTTGTCTTGTCGATATAGTTGATAAGCTCCTTGGGGTTCACGGGTGGATGGGCATCTGCGCTCTGGTTGCTGGTCTGGTTTGTCGCAACATGCGTCGCCGCCTTCGTGCAGCTGTCCATCTTGCTCTGGTTCAAAACGCGCTGGCAGAACGTATCGTTCTTGAATGCTCCAGCGAGCTCGATGTAGCAGTCGTCCTTGTAGGACAGGTCGCTCACCAATGCGCAGATGCCTTCGTCCTTTTTCAGGGGCACGATGGAGACCAGGCACCGGTCCTGCCGAGCGCCGGCATAGGCGCACAGGTCCGTCCTCTGCATCTGCAGGGCCATATCCGCCACGCATTTGTCCAAGGCATCCCCACTCATCGTTGTGAAGCAGTTCGCGAGGGCTATCTGCTGCTGCTTCTCGTTGATGAGAATCGCAACAGCGTCATCGCTGCTTGCGCTCAGGTTCCCGGGCGCTGAAATCGCATTGATCCCGCCCGTCTTGAGCTCGCTCAGCGAATAGTCGTAGACATGGGGCGCGCCGTTCAGTTCATAGGAGAACGATTTCTCCAGGACGTTTCCGGAGGAGTTGTCCACGCACATCTTCCATCTGAAGACCTTCGGCGAGCTTGCCCCGACGCCGAAGACGGCCGCATCGCTCACGGTCGCGTTGTTGAAATCTATCACGTAGCTTATCTCCTTGCAGCTTCTGCCATTGACCGTCCTGTCGTTAATCTTGGGATCGATAGTCAAATATCCCTTATTCAGCAGGAATGCCATCTGGGACTGGAATTTCACTATATTGGAATCGTTGAAGTAATCCGCCCGAATGGAATCGAGGTAGTTCTTCATGTCGTCGCGGGCGCCTACTGACGAGCACGCCTGGCTGGTGCCGTATCGTATGCAAAGGATCGTGTCGTTGTCCATGAAGTAGACATCCTTGGTCGAGAGCGGGTTGAGTATCCTCGCCTCGCTTTCATTGCCGGATTTCGTGAGGATGTACGAGACCTTGTAGCCATCGGATGCTTCGCTGTATGAATATGTGTAGTCCTTCAAGCCCGAACCGAAAGCTATGCCCTTGCCGAGTATGAGCTCCGCCGCTTTCGTGTCGGGCGCGGTCGGGGTCGGAACAACGACCGCCGGCTTGCTTGCGCCGCTGAGCGCAAGATAAATCGCGATCAGCACTAGCGCGGCCGCGAATCCCATCAAAACCATCTTCTGGTCCATACATAACACCTCCCATTGATTTTAGGGGAATCAAATCGTGACATCCCGGGCATCCGGCAGA
>CAILMU010000163.1 GCA_903835325.1 uncultured Microcaldota archaeon
GGACCTAGAAGAGCGATTGAGGGCGCTTTCATCTGGATGCAACACACTGTCGGAGCGCCTCAAAGACCTCGAGACGAGAACGCAGGCATTGAAGAAGGTCGCCAATTTCTCCAATGTTGATTTCAGCAAGCTCGAGACAAGGAAACTGGCTTACCGGATCGGCGAAACGGGCAAGCTGGATATGCTGAAGTCGAGGCTTGACGCGGTACCCGACACAACTATCGTCTTCAAAGGCACCCCTCCGGTCGTTCTCGTATTGTTCGACCGCAAGAACGAGGCGCAGATAGAATCCATCCTGACGGACACTGGATTCAACGATATCGAGCTTCCGCAGGGCACGACAACGCCTTCGGAAACGATTCAGAAGATGAAGAACGAATCATCGCAGATATCCCCGAGACTCGATTCGCTTAGAGCGCAGCTGAAAGAGCTCTCGGAGAAGAATATCGCTCATATCCGCTCGCTAATCGACTCTATCGAGATCGAGGCTGAGAGAGGGGAGATAGCATCGAGATTCTCATCGTCCCGCTCCGTTTATGTGATAGAGGGCTGGGCATTGGAGGAGAATTTCCCTGGATTGAAGCAGCTCGCTGAGAAATCAGGAGGCAAAGCGCAGATGGATGAGGTCAAATACCCGCACAGCGAAGAGCCCCCCATCGTCCTGGACAACCCGAAACGGACCACGCCGTTCGAATACCTCACGAAAAGCTATTCGCTCCCGAACTATTCCGAGATAGATCCGACACTGGCGTATACGCTCATCCTTCCCATACTATACGGGATGATTCTCGGCGATGTCGTCTATGGGTTCATCTCGTTCGGCATCGCTTATTTCCTGTTCAAGAAGTTCGAGAAGAGCACGATCATGAACAGCGTATGCAAGATATGGATGTACTCGGCCATCCCGACAGTTATCTTCGGCATCATCTATGACGAATGGTTCGGGATGTCGCACGTGCAGCTAATCAACTTTTTCGGAAGCTGGATCGGAGTCGTTTTCCTGCAAACGCCCTTGTATGGAGGTTTCCACAGGCTCGAGAACGTGCTCATGCTCTTGATAATCACATCGCTGGTCGGGATGGCGCAACTGGCCCTCGGCTTCATATTCGGGGCCATCAACGAATGGCACCACAACAGGAAGCATGCGATAGCGAAGATAGCCTGGCTCGGGATAGAGCTCGGCGGGCTGTTTTTCCTTATGGCGATGACAAAGGTCGCTGACCCGGCATTCGGGACAGCCGGCCTCGTGCTCCTTGGCATCTCGGTGGTCATACTCGCCCTGACAGAAGGCCTCCTCGGGATAATCGAGCTTCCGGGCCTTGCAGGGAACATACTATCATATACCCGTATCGCCACGATAGGGGTTGTGGGAGTCGTCATCGCAGAGATGATAAACGAGCTTTTGACGCCCTCCCCGGACAAGGGAATCGTCGCTATCATCCTTATCCCGATATTCATCGCGCTCCATGTGTCGAACGCTTTCCTGGCCATGTTCGAAGCCATAATACAAGCGGGCAGGCTCAATATAGTGGAATTCAAGTCGAAGTTCCTCCACGGAGGAGGGACTGAGTACGTACCTTTCATGTTAAAGAAGAGGTGAAATCAATGGTAGATGCAAGTACAGTCGCACCGATGTTGGGCAACAATGGCGCAATCGCCATCGCTGCAGGGCTCGCTATGGGCCTCAGCGCTTTCGCGGCCGGTTGGTCGCAGGGAGCGTTGGGTTCAGCGGCCATGGGCACCGTAGCCGAAAGGCCTGAGCTCGAGAGCAAGATGATAGTTTACATCGTGCTCCCTGAAGTCCTCGCCCTGTTCGGGTTCGTCGTGGCGTTCCTCCTGCTGTCCAAGATAACCGGAGCGTAAGGTGCCTCGATATGGGCATCGAGAAGCTGAGGAACTCGCTTCTCTCTGAAGCCAGCGGCGAAGCGGACCGTATAGTCAGCCAAGCCAAAGCCCAGGCCGGGACCTTTCTAGAGGAGGAAAGGAAAGGCGCTGAGGCTATGAAGGCACAGGCCGAGAAAGAGGTCAAGGGCCGTCTGGAAGAGGAGAGGAACGAGCGCCTGGCATGGGCGCGCCTGGAAGGCAAGAGGATAGTGGCGGAAGCCGAAGAGGATGCCATCAAGAGCGTAAGCGATGATATAATGGACGCGCTCGGGGCTATGCACGGCAGCGCGGAATACAAATCCTTCATGAAGCGCGCGATCGAGAGCGGATGCTCTGAACTTGACGGGAACGTCGTTGTGCATGTGAAGAAAGGCGAGAAGGCATTGGTCCCCAAGACAAAGGGCATCAGCGGCATAGAGGACGACCTCGAAGGCCTAGGCGGCGCAATGATAGAGAGCGCGAACGGGGAAATCAGGGTGAATTGCACCCTCGAGATGCTCCTGGAAGCGAAGCGCGACGATCTGCGCAAGATAATACACGAGAAGCTTTTTGGCGAAAGGGGGGAAAATGAGAGCCGCGGGAAAGATGAGCCCGAAGAACAGGCTGGCGCTAAACGCAAGACAGTTTCGGGGGGCAGATGATGGCGCTCACCAACAGATCCTCTGCCAAGAAAGGCTACAGGATAAACCTTGAGAGCAGGGTGCTCAAGTACGGCTATTCGAACGCCAGGGTGAGAGCCATGAAAGGGTTCCTGCTGAAAAGCGCTGTCTTCTCGGAGATGGTGAAGGTAGGCGGCATCGAGGGCGTGGTCGAGCTCCTGCAGAGGACCACGTACAAGAACGATATCGCGGCATCGTCAGGGATGTATACCGGTTCGCAGATGGTGGAGAGCGCAGCATCGAAGAATTTCTCCACAGCCGTCCAGAAGCTCATGAAGATGACTCCGGTTGGCGACAGGCAAGCTCTTGCGTCGCTTCTCCTGAAATGGGATCTCACCAACCTCAAGAACCTGCTTCATGCCAAGAAGCTGGGGAAATCATACGAGGACATCAGGCCCACGCTGTTCCCGGTCGGCGGGCTGGACGAGGACGACTTCAAGGCGATAATGAAAGCGGACGAGCGCTCGATCTACCGCGAAGTGAAGGGCACGAAGCTCGGCAAGAGGATTTTCTCGGAAGCAGCGCAAGAGACCAGCAAAGGTATGCTGAACACGTTCAGGGCAGCGCTCCAGAGCGTTGATTCATTCATGAAATACGAGACTGAAGTGGATTCATACGTCTATCTCATGATAGACAAGGCCCTTTCAGGAAGCGGAAGCAAGGAAGCATTGAAGATGAGCTCGATAATCAAGCGCGAGATTGACGCCAAGAACATACTCATAATAGAGCGCCTGAAGAGGCACAACTCGGAGAAGGGCAGGATATTGAAGAGCCTGATACGCGGCGGGACCTTGAACGAGACGGTTATCGGCAAGCTGATAGAAGCCAAGGACCTTGCAGCGGTGGTTGGGATAGTGAGGTTCAGGTTCCCCAGTTTGACTGTTAGCCCCGAGAGCTCGGACCTCAGCAGGTTCGAGAACGCGCTCGAGAGGTCTATCGCGGCGCAGAAGATTGATGCGTTCTATACCTCGATTTTATCCATCGGGGTCATCATAGGCTTCCTGCTCCTCAAGGAGGAGGAGGTCAACAACCTGCGCAAGATAGCCAAAGGCAAGGAATTCGGCATGCCTGAAGAAGAGATAAGGGACATGCTTGTGATAGCGGGTTGAAACGATGATGAAGATTAGATAAAAAAGATGAAATGTGGTTTGAGGTTTTATTGATGAAAGCCAAGATGCTCGTGATCGGCGATGCGCCGCTTGTGACCGGATTCAGGCTTGCAGGCCTGGAGAACACGGTGCAATGCAGCGACGGGACATTCCAGGCCGAACTCGAGAAGGCGCTCGTGGCGCCTGAATTCGGCATCATAGTATGCAAGGAGAGCATGCTGGCGAAGATAGACTGGAGGCTTCGGAAAAAGCTCGATTCGATAGCCTACCCGGTCATCATACCGATGCCGGATTACTCAGGGAAAAGCGCGGAAGGGGATGAGATAAGGAACATAAACAAGAGGGCGCTCGGTTTCGATCTGGGCGCGAAAAAGTAGAGCA
>CAILMU010000164.1 GCA_903835325.1 uncultured Microcaldota archaeon
CAGCCTCTCCTCGCTCTCGCCCACGAATTTGCTTATTATCTCCGGGCCCCCGACATAATAGAAGTTCGCGTCGCTCTCGTTCGCCACGGCTTTGGCAAGGAGCGTCTTGCCTGTCCCCGGCGCGCCATAGAGCAAAATCCCCTTAGGAGGGTCGATTCCCAGGCGCTCGAATATCTCCGGGTGGCGGAGTGGAAGCTCTATCATCTCGCGGACCTTCTGGATGACATCGCGCAGCCCTCCGACATCATCGTATGTGGTATTAGGGACGTTCGCTATCTCTTTGACCGGCTCTTTCTGTATCTTGACCTCTGTATCTTCAGAGATGATGACCGGCCCCTGGGGAAACACCTGAGAAACGAGCAAAGGTATCGAAGTCCCGAAAATCCCGACCTGTATGACGTTGCCTTTCAGGAACGGCTTGCCCACCAGGCGCTTCTTGATGACCTGGTCGACAAGAGAATACCTCATCGGCTCCTGCGGGGCGAGGATTATCTTCTTGGCTGTCTTCACCTGTATCGCTTCTATCTTGACCTTCTCGCCGAGACCTACACCGACGTTCTGCCTGAGGCTGCCGTCCATCCTTATCATGTCCAGCCCCTCGTCGTCCTGGTGGGCCTGCCATACGATGGCGAGGGCCGCCTTCTTGCCAGAGAGCTTGACTATGTCTCCAGTGGATACCCCGAGCTCGCTTTTGGCTTTGGAATCCACCCTAATGATATATCTCCCAATGTCGTTCTGGAAAGCCTCAGCCACCTTCAAAGAGATCGATGCCATGCGAAATACCCCCTATACTAATCTGGACTGCTGACTATTCGTACTTGACTATCTCGAACACGTCTTTATACGACTGTGATATGACCTTCTTTCTCCTCAATCCTAAGCGCGAGACGGCTATTTAATATTTCGCCTTTCTTCAGGGCGACAACCGTCCCGAGCGTGATGTCCGGCGCGATAGAAACCCCCAACAGCTTGAGCGCGTTCTTCCGGTCAAGAAGAGCCTCCTTCTCCCTGCCAACTATATGCATCACCATCATCTCGTTCCCGCTGTTCTTACTATCCTCACCCTTTCCTCCCGTGCCCTTCCCTTCCACGCATCCGACCGATTCGACTTCCCCGAGGAGCATCGCGCTCTTCCTCCTGGAAAGAAGCCGTGAATCAGGGCCTACCTCTATGGTGCCTTTATGCACATCCGCGTTCTCGATTATCGCTTCATCCCCTGTTTTCAGCCTTTCGCCCCGCTCCGGCGTTTCGAAGATTATGCACCTGCGTTCGTTTTTCCCATCCGTTATGAAGAACGAGAAGCCCCGCCGCGTCCTTCCATTGCTGACGAATGAGTCATGGCCTTCTATCCTGCTGATTAATCCGGCGACATGCACCTGAGATCCGTCTTCGAGCGCTTCCAGGTCGCTGAATTCAGCCTTCTTGACGATTTCCAGTTTGCCGCTGTAGCCGAGATGCATCTCCCCGCCCCTTTCATAGGCGCCTTTCACCGAGATATGGTCGCGGGCCCGCAACCCTTTCGAAAGGGCGATGTCGTCGTTCCAGAGAATCAGAGGTTTGGTCGTCGATCCGTCCCCTTTTCTTTCGTCCGCTTTGCCTTCGCCTCCCAAATCCTTTATCTCAACTACCCTGGAGCGTTTCCCGGATGAGTAAGTAGCGATAGGCCAGATTTTTTTCACTTGAGCCTGGAACCCGAAGCGTTTGGCTCCTTTCGGGATATCCGCGAGCGCGGGGTATTCCTTCTCCTCCTCTTTCAGCAATCCCATGTCTTTTGCTATCAGGCGCATCGCGGCTTCCCGCGTGAGGAGGCCGTAGAACGATTTCACCTTGGCCTCTATCTGGCGCTCTAGCTCGTCTTTGGGGATTGTCTTGAGAAGCAGTTCCTCGATCTCCATACCGGTATTCAACGCGTTGAACAGTTAAAAAAGTGTTCATGCGTAGCCTAACCATATGCACAAGATGACGAACCTGGAATACTCCTTCATCATCAAGGAGCTCACCCCATCGCTTGTCAACAAGCACCTGCGCCGCATAAGGAAGCTGGACGAAGGCGTCTACCGGCTCAAGATAGGCGAGCACGAGGTCCTCTGCCAGAGCGGTGTCAGGATTCATATCACCCGGCGCATAGAAGCATCCGAACAAATCGACAAGTTCGCGGATAAAGCCGGCAAAGAGCTGGACAATGCCCGCCTGCTTGGGATGAAACAGATAAACTCAGACCGCATAGTCTCCTTCGATTTCGATAAAGGAAGCATCATCTTCGAGATGTTCGGGGAAGGGAATGCCATCCTCGTCCATGACGGGAAGATAATTTGCGCCCAGCGGTACGAGGAATGGTCCGACAGGAAGATCAAGGTCGGGGAGGAATACAAGCCTCCGAAACCATCAGTCGCGGAGTTCGACACCATCAAAGAGCTCGTGCAGAGCGAGAAATACGTCATCGTCCTGCTCATGAAGCTTCCGCTCGGGAAAGAGTATAGCTTGGAAGCGCTGAAGCGCGCCGGGATAGATGAGAAAACCCCAGGAAACAAACTCTCAACCCAGCAAACCGCAAAACTCGAAAAGGAGATAAAATCCATCGTCGCGGACGCAAAACCAATTATTTTTTTCGATACGCACGATAATAAAAAAATCGTGGATTTCTCGCTCGCCAAATTTTCAATGTATGGCGCGCTCGGGTCCCGCGAAACCCAAACATTATCCGAAGCGGCGGACGAACACTACTCATCGTACGAGAAACCGAATCCGCAACGCGAAAAGATTTTGAAGCGAATCGAGAAGCAATTGGAGCGGAAGAAAGAGCTCGAGCTCGAAGAGAAGATCTTCAAGGAGAAAGGCGATTTCATCTACAGCCATTATCAGGAGATCGAGGCTGCGCTCGCTCTTGCAAAGGAAGGCAAATTCGAGGAATTGGAAAAGAAAAAGAAAGCGAAAGCGGATAAGAAAGAGAAGAGCATCGAATTGGAGATAGGGGAATGAATGGG
>CAILMU010000165.1 GCA_903835325.1 uncultured Microcaldota archaeon
CCATGGAGTCGACGACCGTCAGGCAAAAACCGGTCTGGATGGCCAATGACAAGAACAATATGGACAGAATCAGTTTCTTCATGTGAGGACTTTAGGAGGAAAGTTTAAAAGCTTTTTCTGAGTCGCAATTATAACAATAGTAAATGAGTACTCATGCATTCGGGTGAACCTATGAACAAACTTGGAATATATATCATGTTAGTATTGGTTGTCGGTTCTGGGCTGGCAATGGCCATCGCCCCGGCTGACAGCTGGACTGTAGTCGCTAGAGCAAGATACACCGGAGTCAACGGGGACGCGAATGTCACCACCGAAGGTGGTAACGTGACCAATCTCAACTTCAACTCGGTGAATGTCTCAACGGCCAAATGGGCTGGTTACTGGGGCAACCTGACAAGCGCCAAATTGGTGCTGGCGGCTTCGCGCAATTTCTTCTACACCTGGGCCTGGAACGCCACGAACGGCGGTGTGGTCTGCGCGGTCGCTGCTCCTAGCGGTTTCGCCTGGGGAAGCGCTGTGGCTGCGGCTGCAAGCGATGTCGACACAATGTGGAGCTTCACTGGAGCGGATTCCGACAGTGCGGTGAACACCCTTAAGAACGCCACATGCGCTCTGAACATCGGTGGAAAATCCATCACAAGCGCGGTGTCAGCCCTCACTGGAGTCGGCGGTTTCACGACCTGCGCGATTGCGGATGGAGCAACAGCGGCAAAGAGCGACTTCGCTTTCTGCGCTAACCTCTCCTCGGCTGGCAACCTTTTCAACGGCCAGACCGGGAACTACGAGGTCATGGCTCCGACCAACAAGACGATCGGGACCACAGAGACGCACTACTTCTGGCTCGAGCTCTACTAGAGTCCCGCCAGAAAAATCTTCTTCTTTTCATTTTCCTTTAATTCTCTCCTCTTAGTTCGACTGCGGTTAAAACCAAAACCATTCATCTCGAACATGCCCCCGTGCGAATCGCTCGCTCCCGAATCGCTCAAATCGCAAAATATCCAAAATGCGCTTCGATTCCGCTCGCTCGCGCGATCCGATTTTTTTAGGAAAGTTAGTGGGGGTATCGATCGAGCGCTCGCATCCATAGAATGGGTAAATCAGAAATCAGAATAGCGTCGTCTGCCTATGTGATAGTAATTCCCTCAGCATCGGCCCCTGCTCTATGAATCTGGATAAAGGCAATCTCAATCTTGTCGAAACGTAATTCAATGAATCCCGCATCGTCCCGAATTCCCGATGCGGCTGCCTCATGGCGCTCCGGATATTCTCCCGGACATTGAATACCCCAAGGGGCACATAACCTTCATACGCTTCGCGGAGTATCACCGCCCCGGCCTGCCTCTTCATCCGTTCAAGGGCTTCGAGCACAGCGAATTTCGCGCTGTAATAGCACCCGCCCACGCTCGAATACTCCTTCTTGGGCTTGAACATCTCGAAATCAGAGAATATCATCTCCTCGCTCCCGAGGATGTGGATGAACGCCTCTGTCCATTCGTACTGCCATGGCGTCGGTGTCAGTATCACCGCATAATAGTTGTTCAGGCTCGAGAATTCGTAGACATGATAACTGTCGATGACATCATAGTATCTCACTTCGTCATAGAGCTTCTTCCCAAGAGCGCTGTCAACAGCGGTGATAGACCATCTCGTCGGGACGAGCTTCCTGTTCTTGCCTATCCCCATCGTCCCTGTGGAGAACGCTTTCTGCATCTGCGAGAAGAGCACCCCTTCTTTATACAATTCCCCGAGCGCTTCATTGGCTTTCCAATCAGTATCATGATACGCCTTCTCCAGGTGCCTCTCCCATCTCGCGTTCCCGACATCAAGGCTTTTCAGCTGAGCGCTCGGGCCGTAGGGCTGGTGCTCCTCATCGAATGCCACACCGCGCGGTTTGTGCGTGAAGCGCGCCTCGCTCTGAACAGAAAATTCCGCAAGGGAAATCTCCTGCAGTTTGCGGACGAAATTCCCCTCGACATCGTTGATATCCACCCTGTGCTTGCCTCTGACAAGGTTGAGCCTGTAC
>CAILMU010000166.1 GCA_903835325.1 uncultured Microcaldota archaeon
AAACTATGAGCGAATTATTTTTGCGATTTTTGGGATTAAAAGCACCTATAATGATATGACATTACCACAAATTTTGTCCGATCAGCTCGGAAATATCGTATTACTTACGTTTTACGTGCTTGTCGGCTTTGCCGCTGATTATGTTTTACTATCGAGAAGTAAAAACTACCTAAGAGGATGATGCAAAATGAAAACTGTAGCAGTATTATTGTTTATCGGAATCGTGCTTTTAGCAGGCTGCACTACACCTCCAGCCGTGAATAATCTATCTGGGAACACCTCTGCCGGGCTGGTTTCAGCAAATGGCAGTGCTGACGCAGGAATCGCTATGAACAGCAGTCGGGGGCTTCCGGACAATTTAGCGAAAGTACTCGGAACCGATCCATTGAATCCTGATACCGACGGTGATGGCGTCCCCGATACAGTAGATAAAACTCCTCTTCAAGTAGATTCATGGCCCCCAGATTCAATCGGCGTATCTGATTTTTCAATACAAGACTTGCTATTGGAAAACAATATCGCTTCAGCTGGAAACCCGGTCTCTGATCACGTAGAAATCGTACTAAGCAACAATGGCAACCAGGACATAAGTAATTTTACAGTCTTATACGTAATAACCGACCAGAAAACGAATCAACAGCAGTCCACCCTTTTTCATCTCAAGGATTTTGTTTTAGGTGCGGGGCAGACGAAATCTGTCCATATTGACTTGCAGGGCGGAGTCGTGTTCCAAGACAAATGGGTCCTGAACGGAGTTGAGGTACATTACAGGGCAAACCCCAATGGATTGTACTACGTGTCATCAAATGACTTGAAGGTAGACGTTACTGTAAACTCAGTAGGTCATCAAGCTCAAAAAGCAGAGCAAATCAAAAGCGCAGGAACGCCCGAGGTCGTGGATTAAAGCCAAGCCTGGACCAAGTCAATATGCGCCGTGGGTACACGCATTACTGCCATCCAGCGCCCAAAACAAACTGAGTTTAAGAAAACTAAGATCGACATGATGAGACACAAGAGCTGAGAGGATGCCGTTCGATATAATAACCATGTGGGCCAGCCAATTGAATATACCTTTACTGACAGTCGTCGCCCAAATTCTCGACAATGATCTGCTCTTCCTTGCAATAATATTGTTTCTTGCTTTCATCGGAGAGCAAGGCAAGAAACGTAACCGCCTCATCTTGACTCTTGTATTTGTTTATATCCTGAGTGCCGGAGCGAAATACTTAGTTCATGAGGTAAGGCCGTGCACTCTGATTCCGTCAAAGATAGAATGCCCCGACGGCTTTTCATTCCCCAGCAGCCATGCGGTTGTAGCATTTGCCCTTGCGGTCGGTTTATGGAAAAAACCGAACGGCTGGATCTACACAATATTTGCCATTTTTGTTGCGTTCACCCGAATTTATCTTGGAGTACATACTATGTTCGACGTACTGGGTGGCATGGTTATCGGGATTCTTGGGTATTTAGTTGTTGAGATTGTCTGGGAAAAGATACCTGAGGATTTCAAGAAGCCATTTTCATTTATTTTAGAATGAAATCTTCAGGGGATTGAGCTTCACAAGCGGGTAGAAATTCGAACCTTCGGCTGATCGTTAACTCTGGTTAGTTATATGCAAGCATCCATACTCTTAAGAAGATTATGAATATATATTCATAACATGCCAAGGCCGATAAAATGCAGGAGAGTGGCTTGCGAACCCGGTGTCACATACTTCAAGCCAGCCGGCATCCCGCTAAGATATCTGACTGAATCAGAAATCAGCATAGATGAGCTGGAAGCGATAAAACTGGTTGATTTCGAGGAAATGGAGCAGATAGCCGCCTCCAAGAAGATGGAGATCTCACAGCCTACCCTGCACCGCCTCCTCAGAAGCGGCAGGAAAAAGGTTGCACAGGCGCTTATCAAAGGGCAGGCCATCAAAATCAGGGGCGGAGAATATTTCATAAAAAAATCAGGTTATCAAAAATAGGCAGAGGGTGATTGATTTATGGAACACAAACATGAAAAGAGCTGCAAGGATGATCCTAAATGCAAGGACCATAAGCATGTTGGGGATGAATGCGTGCACAAAGACGGGAAACGCCACAAGATTCACGGATGCAAAGACTGCAAATGAACGTTGCCCGGAGGTATGAATCCCCGAAAAAGAAAGGGTTCAGGTGTAAACGGTTTATTCTAATACCAGAGATCATATAGGTGATTGTATGGACAAAAATGACTATCTGAAAGTGATTATGGCATTCTCGGTTTTCGGGATGCTGTTCTCAGGCTATCTCAGCTGGGGGGAGCTCTTCCCGGGCGCCCCCTCCGGCTTCAGCTGCGCAGCAGCGAGCGCCAAGATCCTTGGAGTGCCGACATGCGTTTACGGATTCATAATGTATCTGATAATAGGCATTCTGTCGGTAATGGCCCTAAAAAGCAAGAAATGACCGGAATTTCTAAATCCGCTTTCCCACTTAGCTAGGTGACCTTTCAGGAAACGACTCATGCAGACCTCCGCGGGTCGCTTCGCTAAAGGATTAATATCTCCGCCGCATCGCAGCTCGATTTAATCCTTTATTCGGCCCCTTCTCGCTCGGCCCGGAATTTCCACTCAACTCATTGCCAATAATGTCACTATATTGCAGGGATGAATAAGTCATCTTGACATAATTATTATTGCCATGCTCGAAAAAAGAGGTGGCATAATGGATTTGAAAGTTTTTGTTATTGATATTGAAAAATTACGCCCCGGGGATGATTTGAACATCCGGCCTGCTGATGTCTGAAACCTTAATTGACATGTTTTCCCTCGGGCTTTTTCCCGAGGCTTTTTGCCCTTAGAGGAACGTAAGTCAAAAAGGCTCTAACAGTCAGCCGCTCTACCGACTGAGCTACCGAGGCATGAATAGCAACTTCTATTTCATGTAAATCGCTTTTAAACGCATCGCTTATTTCAGTACGGGAGCATGCACGAATCGAGCGGGATGTTCTGGCTTGAGGACGCTGCAATGCATTCGTCCATGCATTCGGATACGGTCGTATCGCCCTGCGTCGAACTGGCGAGTTGGTTGCAAGTCGTCTGGCAGTTCGAGCGAACCGATTCCTTGCAGCATGTTGTCGAATCGCCTAGCCCATCGCTCTTCACGAGGGACATGCATTGCGTCCAGCAGTTCGGGTCCTGGCTGCTCCGGTCGCAGAAATCAGTGCATGCCGAGCCATAAGTCCCATATGGGCATGAGCCTGAGGATGCCAGGCCTGTCGGCCCGCAGCACCCGGAGATGATGAAGCAAATTACCGATAATACCGCAAGAAATCCCTTCATCCAATCAACTCAAGATTCTTCGCAGAGGGCCCATCCGCAGAATTCGCACTCGACGCATGCTTCTTTGTGGGCGAGCTTGTTCCCGCACACGGGGCATATCCCCCTATCCACCAGCTCCTTATCATCGTCGTTCATGAGCCACCGAACACTGCTTTCAATCCCTTGATTATGCCCTCGGATTTCGCTTTCCATCCTGCCAGGAACCCCTGCAGGCCGTCCATCCCCCCGAGAAGGGAGAGTATGTCGT
The DNA here is from genome assembly GCA_903835325.1 of uncultured Microcaldota archaeon. GTDB lineage: Archaea > Micrarchaeota > Micrarchaeia > Anstonellales > Bilamarchaeaceae > Bilamarchaeum. The sequence continues at coordinate 3,556 of CAILMU010000166.1, forward strand.
CTGCGGCATCGAGTACCTGCGAGTTCTTGTCGAAACCCGGATTCTGGAAAAGCGCCTTGAGAAGAGCGACCACGCCTCTTTTCGTATAGACCTGTTTGCCATCCTTGGTCTTGGTGTACCATTTGTCCACGAAGCGCTTGGCCTCGGGGGTCTTGACGAATTCGTCTGAACTGGAGGATTTCTGCGTCTCCGGAGCTTTCCGCGTGATCTCCGGCTCTTCCTTTTCTCCGGGTCCGGTCATCTGTCTGAACTGGCCGAGGAACATAAGGGGTGGAAACTCATCTCACATTTATAAACGTTTACCTGGTTTTCAGAGGCCGAGTTCCTCGATGATGCGCCCTGTCTTGAATTTCTTATCGTCGATGCACTTGCCCAGTTTTATCAC
>CAILMU010000167.1 GCA_903835325.1 uncultured Microcaldota archaeon
AGGCTTATCCTCACCGCGCTGGGGTACAAGATAAAAGAGCCAGTCTACACAAGAGAGCACGCACACTGCTGCGGCGCGCCGCCCGGGGCGAGGCTCGGATTCAGCAAACTCGCCGACCAAGTGAAGTCGATGCGCATCAATGAACTGAAGCAGACAGGTGCGGACGTCTACGTTTCAGCATGCCCGAGCTGCAAAGCCGTGCTGTCCGATTTGGGTGTTAAAGACATAGCCGAACTTATTTCCGAGCAGATAATTTATGGATAAAGAAAAGCTGGCGCGAACAATAAAGGGTGAGATAGCACAGGCGATCGGTGAGGAGGTAATTGTCTCGGTTAGAGATAGCATCGCCGAATTGAGGGGGCGGTCTAGCTCGCTTCAAAACGCCGTGGACGCCGGACATATAGCCGCTGGCTCGGAGCAGGTCCGGCAAGTGGTGAACGAGATCGATTACCCGGGGAAGATGCCTGTCGTCCTACCGCCGAAAATATCGGACGAGCTTACCGGGAAGGAATTCGATGTTGTCATCATCGGAGGCGGCGTGATAGGCCTGGCAATCGCCAGGGAGCTGTCGCGGTTTGACCTGAAAATAGCGCTTATCGAGAGGCATCATGACCTGGGAATGGACCAGACGGCACACTGCAACGCCATGATACATCCGGCTCTGCTCACGGAACGCGGCACGCTGAAGTGGGAGATGAACTACAAGGGAAATGCGATGTGGGACGAGGTTGCCAGCCGGCTCGACGTAGATTTCAAACGGATAGGGACGCTCGTGGTGGCTGAAAACCCCGACGAAGAGCTGTTCCTCCCCGGTGTGGTAGACCTCGCCAGAATTCAGAACGACCCGGAACCGAAGGTGCTGGACAGGGAAGGACTGGACAGAATCGAGCCGGGGCTTGCTCCAAACATCAAGAAAGGTGTGCTGGTATGGAACACGGGGGTTATCGGTGTGTTTGAGCTCATCATAGCCTACGCGGAGAACGCCTGGGCAAACGGCGTGAAGTTGTTTCTCGATACGAGCGCAACAGGGGTTCATGTCGAGGGTGGAAGCATCAAGGCGGTGGAAACGACAAGGGGCAGGGTCAAAACGCGCATCCTGGTCAACGCCGCAGGGCTTTACTCTGACAAAATTGCCGAGTTGGCCGGAGACAGGTTCTTCACTATCCATCCGAGAAAGGGTGAAACGATTATTTTCGACAAGTCATATCAGCCAGTGCAGACCGTTCTGGCTACGTTCAGCATGGTTGGGGAAAGGAGCGCGTATTCCAAAGGTGGAGGCCTCATCCCTACAGTCGATGGCAACCTTCAGTTTGGGCCGACAGCCGAGGATGTGTGCGACAGGGAGGACGTCTCCACTACCTCTGTGGCGCGCGAGACGCTGTTCAATCGGTTTGCTCCGGCGCTGGAGCGGGTCAAGCCCCACTACACGAGGCCCGACAGGGGCACTATCATCACCCATTTCGCCGGATGCAGGGCAGCGACATATAAAGAGGACTTCATTATCGAGCCTTCGAAAAAGGTTAAGGGTTTGGTGCACGTTGCCGGCATACAGTCTCCGGGGCTGGCAGCGGCGCCGGCAGTTGCCGAGAGGGCGAAGGAAATCATAGTGGAGAACTGGCATCCCGCCGACAATGTGAAGTTCGAGCCAAGGAGAAGAAGGAGCAAGCATTACAGCGAACTGGACCAGAGGGAAAGGATAGAACTCATACGCAGCAATCCTCTTTACGGGCATATAGTTTGCCGCTGTGAGCACGTGAGCGAAGGTGAGATTGTAAAAGCGCTGCATGGGGACATCGCCGCGCAGAGCATCGATGCGATCAAGAGGAGGACAAGGTCGGGATCGGGGAGATGCCAGGGCGGTTTCTGCATGCCCAGGGTATTGGAGATAATCAGCAGGGAATCGAACATCAGCAAACAGTTGGTGACGAAGAACGGTGGAAAGTCCTTTATCCTAAACGGCAAGGTGAAGCAGGTGAGAGAATGAGGTACTTTGTTGTCATCGACGGGGGAACGCAGAACATCAAGGCATTCATCTTCGATGAGAAAGGGAACGAGG
>CAILMU010000168.1 GCA_903835325.1 uncultured Microcaldota archaeon
AAGACCTTCCAGCTCTTCGGCTACCGTCCTCTCGAGACGCCGGCCATGGAATACCTGGAAACTCTCAGGGCGAAAGCAGGGCCTGAAGTCGACAAGCAGATTTTCATGATAGAAGGAGGCGAGTACGGGCTCCGTTTCGACCTCACAGTCCCTCTTGCCCGCTACGCCGCCGCGACAGATGCGCCAAAACCGTTCAAGCGCTACGCCATCGATGTGGTGTGGAGGAAAGAGGAGCCTCAGCGCGGGCGCTTCCGCGAATTCTACCAGGCGGATGTGGACATCGTCGGCAGCTCTTCCATGCGGTGCGAGGCTGAGCTCCTATCAGTGGCGAATACAATCTGCAAAGCCTTCGGGTTCGACAAGCCAAAGATCCTGCTCAACAATAGAAAAATTCTGGATGGAATCGCCACGAGTCTCGAATTGGCTGATGAACAAAAGGGCGAGGTCTTCCGCGTCCTGGACAAATTGGATAAAATCGGAGAAAAGGAGGTCGAGAAGCTCCTGAACGAGATAATCGGCAAGGAGAAATCCGGCAAACTCCTCAAGATAATCATGGAAAAGGGCGACAACAAGAAGAAGCTCGCGCTCGCGAAAAAGTTCAGCGAAGAGGGTGCGAAAGAGCTCGAGGATATCGTTGCGCTATGCGATTTCGATGTGGAAGTAGACCTTTTCCTTGTCCGAGGCCTCGGCTATTACACCGGCCCTGTCTTCGAGATTAAACTGAGCGAGGACATCGGCACCGTCATGGCGGGCGGACGATATGACGGGTTGCTCGGCATCTATGGCCAGTCATCGCCGGCAGTAGGGATATCAGTAGGGATCGAGCGCCTCATCACCCTGTTAAGCGCCCGCTCGGGCAGCGAATCGAAGAAAAAAACAGATACGCTCGTTCTTGTAGCAGCAGTCAAACCTGAATTCTACAGCTACGCGTTCGATGTCGCATCCAAATTCAGGCTCGCCGGCATCCCTTGCGAGACCGACCTCAACGAACGCGCCCTTAGAAAGCAGTTCGAGTATGCGAATTCGCTCAACATCCCATATGTCGCAGTGATCGGCGAGCGCGAGAAATCAGCGGCTTCGGTCACGCTCCGAAACATGAAAGAGGCGAGCGAACTCATGATGAAGCTTGATGATGCCGTCTCCAAGGTCCAGGGCAAGTGAGCATATGCCTCCTCTAAAGATACCCGTGGTTTTCATCCGGGACAAGCAGGCATTCGCCCAAGACATGCTCTCGTCTCTCGGCAAACCAATCGATGTCGCGAAAAGGATGAAGGAGGACGGTTACAAACTCATCCACATCGTCGACCTGGATGCCTTGAACGGGAACTCCGCCAACCTCGACATCTACGACAAGCTCACCTATTTCATAAACGTCCAGGTGGAATGCGCTCCCAAAGACGCCATCATCAAGAAGCTCCTGTCATTGAAATGCCGTATCGTGCTGGATTCGCCGGCCCCTGGTTTCTCCCTCCTGAAAGAGAAGAACCTCCTTGTCGCCAAGATAAAAAGCATCGAAGATGCCAAGAAGAAGGGGTTCGGCCTGTCGGATTTCCACGATGTGATCCTCGAGAATGCCAGCGATGAGGAAATAGAAAAGATAACCGCGCTCGGCAAAAGGGCATTGGCGCTCGAATCAGACTACGAGAGACTGAAACCCGAAAGCAAGAAGCTTGTCTGGGGCATCATCCTCTCTTCTTCATCTTGAGAAGTTTCTTCTTCACCGCGGCAAGCCTTTTCGCGATCGATGCCGGCGTCTCCGGCGCGACAGATGTTTTGGCTCCGCTTCCCGATGGTTTCGACGGCTTCTTCACTGCGGGTTTCGAGGGGCTCGCTTCAACTTTCGCCTTGAGATAGATGGGTTTCCTCTTCTCACCCGGAGTGAAAGGGTTGCCTCCTCCTGCAAACGCCAGCCTCTGCGCTCCCTGCCTCGCCACAGGCTCTTTCTCTATCGCTGGAAGTATCGCTTCTGCTAAACTCATCTCGCCAGATATCCTTGTCTGCGGACCCTGCTGCCCGGTGACCGCCATCTCGTCCATCACGATCGTCACGCCGTTCGCGTCTATCACGGCAGGGTAAGGCTTGTATGAATGAGTGACCCCTTTCATCTTGAGGACCTCTATCATCCTTACCCTCTCGCCGCATCTGGGGTCGTAGTTGTTCGTGAAGTTTATCCAGCCGTCGGTGAACGTCTCAATCCCGTATGCCGAGTTCGGCAGGACGCCCAGGCTCGTCGCCTTCATG
>CAILMU010000169.1 GCA_903835325.1 uncultured Microcaldota archaeon
GAATGTCATCGGCGCCATCCACCTGCCTCTCGGCCTCGCTACGAATTTCGTAATCAATGGCAAGCAGGTGCTGATACCCATGGCTGTGGAAGAGCCCTCCGTCATCGCGGCAGCTTCAAGGGGGGCCAAACAGGCGCTTCCGGCCGGGTTCAAAGCGGATGCGGATGAATCCATAATGATAGGCCAGGTCCAGATTGTCGGCATCAAGGATACCGAACAGGCGCTGAAGAACATCGAGCTCAACCGGAAAAAAATCATAGAGATCGCTTCCGAAGGCATGAAGATCCATGAGCGGTTCGGATGCGGTGTCCGGGGCTTCAAGGCCAGGCATATCGAGACTGACCGTGGCGACATGATTATAGTGGATTTCCATATCGCGGTCGGAGACGCCCAAGGCGCTAACATGATTAACACGACTTTGGAAGGCGTCGCCCCGACCCTGGAGAGCATAACCGGGGGCAATGTGAGGCTCCGCATCATCAGCAACCTAGCGGTCTTCAGGAAGGCGAGGGCGAGCGCCATCTGGAAGAAGGACGTCATCGGAGAGGAAGCCATAGAAGGGATCCTGGACGGCTACGAATTCGCCAAGTGCGACATCTACCGCTGCTCTACCCATAATAAGGGGATCATGAACGGCATCGACGCCGTGGCCCTGGCGACAGGGAACGACTGGCGCTCTGTCGAAGCAGGCGCGCACTCGTTCGCGGCCATGGGAGCTTATCATCCGCTCACGAGCTACCATAAGAACGAGAAGGGCGACCTGGCGGGTTCCATCGAGCTGCCTTTGGCTGTCGCGACCGTCGGTCCTGCCATGAATACAAGCCCGACAGCGAAGATCGCCCTTAAGATATTGGGGGTAAAGTCATCGAAGGAGCTGGCCATGGCGATGGCTTGCGTAGGCCTCTCGAACAATTTCGCGGCGCTGTCTGCGCTATCCACTGAAGGCATACAGAAAGGCCATATGAAGCTCCATGCCAGGAACATCGCCATCTATGCGGGCGCAGAGACTCCTGACGAGATAGAGAAGGTCGCTGAAGAGCTAGCCGGCAAGAAGAATTTCGATATAGAATACGCGAAAACCTATGTGAAGAAGGTGCGGATGAAATGATCGAGCTTTATCTGGCATCGGCGGTTGTGGCATTCGCGGTCGCGCTGATACTCACGAAAGCGCTGATCCCGAGGCTCACAAGGTTCGGTGTCACCGGGAAAGACGAGAACAAGCCGGGGATGCCCGATATCCCCGAGATGGGCGGGATTGCCATAATCGCAGGCCTTTGCGCCGGCCTCCTTCTCGCGATATTCTTCAATTCATTCCTGGGTTTCGGATTCAATCTGGTCTTCATCCTGGCAGCGATAATAACCATAATGGCCGTCGGTTTCATAGGGATTGTGGATGACCTGCTGAGCATCCCCCAATGGCTGAAGGCCATCCTTCCGCTTTTCGCTGCGGTCCCCCTTATGGCTGTCAATGCCGCGGGAAGCACTTCTGTCACGATACCATTCATTGGCATGGTTGCATTCGGGGAGATTTACATCTTCGTTCTCCTTCCGCTTGCCATAGCCGTCTGCTCGAACCTGACCAATATGCTCGCCGGCTTCAACGGCATGGAGGCCGGGATGGGCCTGATAATGTTCCTGAGCCTATCGATAATAGCGGTCATGCACGGCTCGGTGGAGATGGCCCTTATATGCGTCGCCATGAGCGGGGCTTTGCTCGCTTTCCTCGCGTTCAACGTCTATCCGGCGAAGATATTCATCGGGGATGTGGGCACGTTCACGATAGGCGTCGCTCTCGCGACAAGCGTGATCCTGGGCAATATCGAAAGCGCAGGCGTGATACTCGTAATCCCTTACGTATTGGATTTCTTCGTGAAAGCCGCCAACCGGTTCCCGCACACGCACCAGGAATTGAGGAACGGCAAGCTATACCCCAAAGACGGCAAAGCCAGGGGCCTGGTCCATGTGGTCATGAAGGCATTCAACGGTATGAGCGAGAGGAATCTCGTGCTGTTCTTCTGGGCGCTCGAAGGGGTATTCGCCCTGATAACGCTCGCGCTGTTCCTGAGGGTTTAAAGGAAAAGAAATTTTTACGTTTAATCCAGATCCTTGACCAGGCGCATCACGTTGAATAGCTCTACGAAGCGCTCGTAATCGCTCACGCGCCCGATATCGAACCAGACATCCTCGAACGTGAATGCGGATACCAGCTTCTTGTCCTTCAGGAGGCGCGGGATGACGTCTTTGGCGAAGTCCTCCTTCGGCTTGATATAATCGAAGATCTCGGGCTCGAATATGTAGATGGCGGTGTTGTAGAGGTGCTCCACTAGAGGTTTCTCCGAGAAACCGACCAGGTTTCCGCCCTCGACCTTCGCGACGCCGTATTCCAGGTGAGCCATGCTCTTGTAGAGAGCGATGGTGGCTAGCGCGCCGGTTTTCTTGTGCTGCCCGTACATCGCTCCAAGGTCTATGTTCGTGAGATGGTCCCCCATCACGACAGCGAAGGCCTCTTTCACCTTGCCCTTGAACTGGACGATGGAGCCTGCGGTGTTCAGCCTCTCCTTCTCTATTGAATAGGAAATCTTTACCCCGAATCGGCTCCCGTCTCCGAAATAGGATGTTATCTGCTCTTGCTTGTAGCCTACGGTCATGACGATATCGTTGAATCCGAACCGCTTCAGGTTGAGCACGACGTATTCCAGTATCGGCTTCCCGCCCAGCATCATCATCGGCTTCGGTATCGAATATGTGTACGGCCTCAGCCTGGTCCCTTCCCCTCCTGCGATCACGAATGCTTTCATCATTTTCACCTTGTTTGAGATATACGATTGTCAATATGCATTTCCTATGCTATATCTTAATCCAATAATAGCCTATTATCGCGCCCGCGAGCGAGCATATGAAATTCGTGGTCCCTTTCGTCCCTATGCCCCGCTCCTCGAGGACCCCGAAAAGGCTGTCTATTATCGAGCCGGCAAGACCTGCGATAGCGACCACGAGCGCCGCGCTCGGGCTGATATGGAACAGGTATATGGCGCCTACGCCGATCAAGGCTGCTCCGCCAAGCGATGCTATCGTCCCTATGCTGCTCACAGCTCCGCTCGTCCCTGGTTTGGCAGGCTTGAGGTCCAGGAGCGATATCGGCGGATTCTGCTCGAGAACGCCTATTTCCGATGCGAACTTGTCTGCTGTGACAGCCGCCATGGATGCGATGAACGGCCCGGGGCCTGTGAACGGGCTCAATATGGCAAGGATCGCTGGCAGGAAGCCGTTGGAGAGGACATTCTCCCACCCCCGCTCGTGCTCATAGAGCCCCAGATCCCGTTTCACATCATAGCCATACCTTGTGACTATCACTGCCAGGATGAAGAAGACGAGCATGAGGGCCAGATATGCCAGTCCCCCGAAAAAGTATAGGAGAAGGCCGAAAATCGCCGCGAGCAGCATACCCTCCTTGTCGAGGACCTTCAAATCATCACCAACCGATGCGAGCGAGGATGCAGGAAAAAGGCAGGGATCCCGTGCCTGCTCATTTCTGGATCTTGATCTCGATCGCTGATACCTTGTTCTTGGATCCGTCCTCGGATGTGAGCTCTTCGGTCGAGATGGCGATGTTCTGGACCTTCATGTTCGGCATGAAACGGTGGTGGACTATCTCCACGACATCAACGGCGCGAGAAATCAGCTTCCCCCTCGCTTTGACCAGGACTTCAGGCGCGCCGTTGTTGAACTGCGTCACCACAGCGAGCACATATCCCATGGTCGGCTTCTTCCCGATATAAACAGTGTTTCCGTCGGTGCGGCGCGCTGGCAGAGCGGGCGTCTGAGGCATCTCTTCGCTTTCGGTCTCCAGGTCTTCCGTTGGCATGTCTTCTGTCGCGGGTATGTCTTCCGTGGTTCCTTCGATGCGGTCATCCATGTGTGTTTCACCTTTGGTTCATCGTTGTATGATCGCTAGAGCCGTGCGATCATCTCTGTGTTTCATCTTGTGTTCGTGATAAAAGGATATAAATGCACCGATTGATTGGCGCCCTCGTTGGGCAGGGCATTTTTTATTTGTTTCCAGCACCTATATCCTCCATTATGGCCATACGAGTAGCAGTGATAGATAGGGATGTCTGCATCAAGCAGAAGTGCGGCTATGTCTGCGCCAAGGTCTGCCCGCCTAACCGGATGGGCGACGAGTGCGTAGTGGTAGAGAAAGACACTGAGTTCCCGTCTATCAGCGAGCCGCTATGCATAGGGTGCGGACTGTGCGTCAAGAAATGCCCGGTGCAGTGCATTTCCGTCATCAACCTGGCTCAGGAGCTGACCGACCCGATATACCAATACGGCGTGAACACGTTCAGGCTCTACGGCCTTCCGCTCCCGGTCCAAGGCGCCGCATCCATCATTGGAAAGAATGGGATAGGAAAGACCACCGCGATAAAGATACTCAGCAGGCAGGTGAAGCCGAATTTCGCCATGCTGAATCTCGGGCGCGAGCTTAGCGAGCAGGAGATCAGCGGGAAACTCAACCTAGAGACCAGACGATATTTCATTAAGACAAAGGAAGGGCTCACGGTCAGCGTCAAGCCCCAATATATCGACAAGATACGCGATGCGTTCAAGGGAAGCGTGCGCGAGCTCCTTGGAACCCTGGGGAGCGCTCAGAAAGTGAAGGCCAATATCGAGAAGTTCGAGATATCTGACATCCTGGAGCGCAAGATTAGCCAGCTTTCCGGCGGAGAATTGCAGAAGGTGGCGATAGCGGCAGCATGCATGAAAGAGGCGGACATATATTATTTCGACGAAGTCACGAATTTCCTTGATATCGAGGAAAGGCTCAGGGCGGCGGTCATCCTGAAGGACCTTTCTGAACGCAGGAACGTGCTTCTAGCTGAGCACGACATGACGATACTTGATTATGTCAGCGATTATGTGTATCTTGTCTACGGAGATGAGAACGTCTACGGAATCGTGTCGCAGATAAAGAACGCCCGGGCCGGGATAAACGAGTACATCGGGGGATACCTGAAGGAGGAGAATGTCAGGTTCAGGGCGACTGAGATAGCCTTCAGCAGGCACAGCGAAGGGAGCATAAAGGCGCCTGCGCTGCTCAAATATGAAAAGCTCGCGAAAAAATACACTGGCTTCACGTTCTCGAGCGACGCGGGCGAGATAAAGAAAGGCGAGATACTCGGCCTTGTCGGCAAGAACGCGCTTGGGAAATCCCTGTTCGTCAAGGTGCTGAGCGGTGTCGAGAAGCCGGATAAAGGGCATGGGATATCGGATATCTCGGGAGCGCTCAGGATTTCCTATAAACCCCAATACATAAGCGCCGAACCGGTCGTTGTGGCCGAGCTGTTCGGCGGGAAGGATCTTGATGGTTCCATTTTGGAGGATTGCAAACGCAAGCTCAAGATAAACATGCTCATGGAGAAGAAGCTGACCGAGCTTTCCGGCGGGGAATTGCAGAGGGTCGCTCTGAGCCTGGCTCTAAGCCAGAAAGCAGATATCTACCTTTTCGATGAACCGACAGCATTCCTGGATATCGAGCAGAGATTCGAGTTCGCAGCACTGCTGCGGAAAACGATAAGCGAGAGCGAGAAGGCAGCTTTCGTCGTGGACCACGATGTCGTTTTCATAGATGCGATAGCCAACCGCCTGGTCGTGTTCGACGGGAAGAGCTCGGTCCAGGGCCATGCATCCGCTCCCATGGACAAGCGCGACGGCATGAACGAATTCCTGAAATCGGCCGGGATAACGATGAGGCGCGATAAGGACACGTTCAGGCCGAGGATTAACAAGCCGGGTAGCGCATTGGATTCCGAGCAGAAGGCTGATGGGGATTACTTCTTCTACGAGAGATGAAAGAGCGAAAAATCAGGATTCTTTTCATCTCAATCCTAGGGCCGCCTTCAGCTTCGGCATGTTGAAACCGATGATGATGGTGCCGTCGATATCAGTTACAGGGACAGCATAACCGCCGCTCTTCTTCACGAGCTCTTCAGCGAATGCTGGATTCTCCTGCGCGTTCCTCTCTTCGAATATGACATTGTTCTGCTTCAGGAACTCCTTGACCCGGACGCACCAGGGACATACCGTCGTGGAATACACAATGACCGTTTTTGCCATGGGGGAGGCATTCGCGCTAAAAGGTTATAAAGATTAGAGAGTGAATGCGGGTGTATGACGGGGTACAGCAAAATCTGGATGGACGGCCGTTACGTAGACTGGGATGATGCGAAAATCCATGTGCTCACCCATGCTTTGCATTATGGCACAGCCATATTCGAGGGCATGAGATGCTACGAAACGATCCATGGCCCGGCGGTCTTCAGGATGTCCGACCATTACACCCGCATGCTCCACGGCATCAAGATTTACGAATTCGATACGGATTATACGACGGAACAGCTTTGCAACGCCACCAAGGTGCTGCTTCAGAAGAACAAGGTGAGATCCTGCTATATCCGCCCCATCTGCTACGTCTCAAGCACGGTGATCGGCATAGATATAACGGATTCGCCGTTCGGCATCGCGATAATCCCTGTGCCGTTCGGAAAATATTTCGGCGCCAAGGGGACAAAGGGCATCTCGTGCGCCGTCTCGACCTGGAAGAGGATAGGCTCGACCATCCTCTCGCCGAATGTGAAGGCGAGCGCCAACTACCTCAATTCGGTCCTTGCCAAGAAGGAAGCGAAAAACCACGGGTTCGATGAGGCGATAATGCTGAACGAAGAGGGCCGCGTCGCAGAAGGGACTGGAGAGAACATATTCATCATCGAAGGCTCGAAACTTGTGACCCCGCCCTTGTATGAAGGGATTTTAGCCGGGATAACCAGGGACAGCATCATGCAGATAGCCAAGGAGATGGACCTGCGCGTCGAGGAGAGGCCGTTGCTGCGGGATGAGCTTTATACTGCCGACGAGGTGTTCCTGGCAGGAACGGCCGCTGAGATAACTCCGGTGATTTGCGTCGACAACAAGGAGGTAGGAACCGGCAAACCAGGGCATCTCACAAAAGAGCTCCAGAACGCGTTCTTCAGCATCGTGACCGGGCGTGACGAGAGATTCATCAGATGGCTTGATTTCGTGGATAAACGGGGATGAATCGGCCAAACGGAAGACGCATTTTCAGCCGCCCAGGATATTCTGCCAGCCTTGGGAATAGACTTCCTGGATATAGCTTTTTATCCCGCCAGGGACAGGCTCGTTCTCGCTGGTGACCAGGTTGTCAGCGATGGATAGCTTCATCTCGTTCTTTTTGCCATTGGCTTCAAGTTTGATATCTCCTGTGCGCCATTTTGTGACATAAACCTTTATCGGCGTGTCCGATGTGGCAAGCTCAAAGGCGTCAATGACTTTCATCGATGTCTCATAATCGTATCCAGGCGCCCGACCGCATCTCAGCTGCCGGATGCCATGGTTGCCTACAACGCCATTGATAGCGAGATCGTTGCTCTCATTGCCTATATAGAAATGCAGGTTTATCCTGGCCCCGTAGAAATTGTCGGAAACGCTCTGCGGAAGCCAGATATAGGACCCGTTCAGGGCGCTATCGTTGCATAAACCCTGGAGGGGCGTGGCATCGACCGATGATACCGCCATCGCAGCTGCGGCGATGGTGATACAGTAGACCAGGATCAGCATTCCCGCAAGGATATAACCGGATTTTACCACGAAACCGTTTTTGTTTGCACAAATTAAAAAGCAGGCGCATCAGGGAGAGCGCACGACCTGGAGCGTGACCGAATAATCCCGCTCATCCTTCGTCTGATTCATCTGCGGGTAAGGATTGACCGCCACCAGTTTTATCGCGTATGATTCGTTCCCGAAGCTGTTCGCCACTTTCACGGTCGGTTCGCCTCCGGCATCCATGACCATAGAGATATCGGAGATAGCCCCTGAGGTGTCCGCATCCGTCCCTTCCCGAAGCTCCAGGCTGATGTTGACATTCCCCGCCCATATGCATTGGACTCCCGTGGGGCATCTCGAATCGGAATTGACGCCAAGGAATCTGACGAGGAGGCGCTCCTGCTGGAAATATGCGCTCTGGTTCATCTTCAGGCTGAACTGCTGGGAGAGCGGCGGGTAGACGTCGGCTTTGACACTGCTGCTCCCGGGCGTGATGCAGCCTGCAGCTATCAGGATGAGGGCGATACCGAGCGCAAAAAAAGTTGATGGGGTCTTCATGGATATCTGTTCGCTTGAAGCCTTTTTATAACTTTACCGATTTATGGAATACGCGATACGGTTACTTTATCAGGTCATTTACTCCGAGTGAATAGATTATGGGAAAATGGTTCAACTGGATGATGTGGGGCGTTACGTACCCTTTCCTAGGCGCGCTACTCTCGGCCATGCTCGTTTTCCTGGCCATAAACAACGGGGATCTTTGGAAACCGCAGCTCGATTTCCTCGGGATCACCGTAACCAACATCGCGATAGTCGGCGTTATAGGCGCAGCGATATCGTTCGCTGCCACCATCCTCATCAGCATTGTTTTCTGGCTTGTGGCCGGAGTCATTTCGATAAAAACCACTTCCATGCTCGAGAAGACATCGTTGAAAGGGGATGTCAATTCCATATTTGCGCCGTGGCTGGTCCTCAGCTTGATGATACTGGCGTTGAATATTGCGATATCCTTCTTCTTGCCGAACCCTATCGCATCTTTGACAATGCTTCTTGTCGATTTCGTCATCTCGCTCGCGATAAATTACGTGTTCATCTGGGTTTCGGTGTTCATCAACAAGCTGTTCCATTTCCAGAGATTCCTGCCGGCGTGATTCATGCTATCGATGCGTTCTCTTTCGCGAACATCCGATCTATCCTGTCCTCGGGTTTTTCAATCATCGACTTTTCCGGGATGACCGGTTTTTCATCATGCGAACCCCGGTCCAGGGCAATGAGTTTTTCTGTCGGAAAATGCACGATATTCAGCGATTTGGCGAGTATCTCTTCATGGGTCGATCCGTGCTTTATCGCGGCAAAAACGCTGCTGTCGGTTATATGGAATTTCTGGCCATCAGGA
>CAILMU010000170.1 GCA_903835325.1 uncultured Microcaldota archaeon
ACGGTCAATCCGATCTTCCAGAATGGGATGATACCTGTTTTTGTGGATGCTGAACTGGGAACATACAACGCTATACCGGATGCGATCGGAGAGGCGGCGGAGAAAGGAGCGGATGCCATAATGCTTGCCCACACCCTCGGCAATCCGTTCGATCTGGAGGCCGTTATGCGTATCGCGAAGAAGCATGGGCTTTATGTCATAGAGGACTGCTGCGATGCGGTCGGCGCAACATTTGACGGTAAACCAGTCGGAACTTTCGGGGATGTCGCGACAGCCAGTTTCTACCCCGCCCATCACATGACGATGGGTGAGGGAGGAGCGGTCATGACTTCAAACCCCATCTATAAGAAACTGATCGAATCTTTCAGGGACTGGGGAAGGGATTGCTGGTGCCCCCCAGGCAAAGATAACACCTGTAGGAAGAGGTTCGGATGGAAACTCGGCGAGCTTCCTTTCGGTTATGACCACAAGTACACCTACTCGAATATCGGGTACAACCTCAAAGTGACCGATATGCAGGCTGCCATAGGGGTCGCTCAGATGAAGAAGTTGCCGGAGTTCATAAAGAAACGCAAAGAAAACTTCGGATTCTACCTATCGCGTCTGAAAGAATATGAGGAGTTCTTCATTTTACCGCAAAAGCACCCTAAAGCAGATCCGAGCCCTTTCGGGTTTCCTTTGACCATAAGGAAGGAAGCGCCATTCAGGAAGAACCAGATCGTAGAATACCTTGAATCCAATGGGATCGCGACGCGAATGCTTTTTGCTGGCAACCTGGTGAGGCAGCCGGCGTATATCGGAAAGAAATTCGAGATTGCCGGGATGCTCACAAATTCTGATATCGTGATGAATGATTCGTTCTGGGTAGGGGTGTACCCGGGGTTGACAGAGCAGATGCGGGAGCATGTGGCATCCGAGATAGATGCTTTCGTGAAGGGGTTCGGGGCTCAATCACAGTGAAAACCGTCCTCCCGGAAATGAAGGGCCTTGTTTGCGCTTACACGAAAGAGTTGATGGGGTCCTTGGGATGGACAACCCGCCTCTTGTTACGATAGCAATAATCCATCATTTTCTGAAATTGATAAGGCCAGCCGCTTCATCAACGCTATAGCCGACACCATGTTTCTTAATATAGGCGAACTTGAACCCGTATCCTTTCCTGAGCCCCATGAACTTAAGGGCAAAATCCTTGGTCGCTTCCCTGAAATAAGGCGGGGTTATGGAAGAAAAAACGCTCCATGGGACATTTATGAAGATGGCGCTAAGCATGGCGCTTGGCGGTGCCTTGAAAATGAATTGCTTTAAATCACCTAGAAAAGATCTGAAACCAGCGAAGTCGAAGTTTGCCAGCGTCTGCAGGAGGAACAAAGAAATCTCGGTACCGATTTTGGCCCAATATTTCGTCAGCGTGATAGGTTTGGTGCAGAAATCTGGGTATTTCTCCTTGGCTGCCGCAAGCACTTCGTATTGCATATTCGCGAAATAGTCTCCCGGCATCGGAAACTTGATATTGAGGCTGAAAACACCTCTGAATGCTTCATGCCGTGTCTTGTAACCCTTTTGGAGCACGGTCGAGGAATTCCTGGCGACCCCGAGAATTATGCCTATCCTCTCCAGGTAGTATATCTTGCGTGCCTGAGAATAGAATCCGAACCAGGCCATCTGATCCAGGTAAGCGCCGCTGTATGGACCATTTTTTGGGGATACCTGCTGGGCCAGCCCTTTCCGTACCACCAAAGTATGCTCTATGGGAGTGATGAAATCGAACGCCCGCTTCAAGAACAGATCCTTCGATCCTTCGATAATATCTCCGCTAGGCTGATTCCACACGAGCAGATTCTTGCCGTACCAAAGCTGGGCATAGCGAAAGCCTACGACGTCCGCGTCTTGGTGCGAGCATATCAGCTGATGGACGTTCTCGAGGATGTCCGGAAGGATGGCATCATCATCGCCAAGCAGGAGGAAGAACTCTCCGGATGCCTTAGAGTAACAGAAGTTCCAATTACCCCCCATCGGGAGGTCTTTGTCCTGCCGAAAATATCTAATGCGCGAATCTTTCTCGGCAAGCGACATGACCAATTTCTGCGTCTCATCAGAAGAATTGTTGTCTGACACTATGATCTCGAAATCCTTGAAGGACTGCCTCAGCACCGAATCAAGCGAGAGCTCAAGGAGTTCGGCCCTGTTGCGCGTAGGCAGGAGAACTGAGAAAAATGGCATGCGATCACTTGAACCGGTTTTCCTTATACCACTGTATCGTTTTTTCTAGGCCATCTTCAAGGCGTACCTTTGCCTTGAACCCGAATTCCTGTTCCGCCCTGGAAACGTCGAGGCATCTCCGTGGCTGGCCGTTCGGCTTCGTTTTGTCCCAGACTATCTTCCCCGTGTAACCGATGTTCCTGGCGATAATATTAGCCAAGTCCGCCATCCTGACTTCGGTGCCGTTGCCTAGGTTTATGGGCTGGATGCCATCGAACTTCTCCATCGCCATAACGATGGCACGCGCGGCGTCCTCCACGAACAAGAATTCCCTTGTCGGGCTCCCGTCACCCCATAGGATGACCTCACCATTGCCGGCATCCTTAGCTTCTGTGAATTTCCTTATCATGGCCGGGATGACATGGCTTGTCTCCAAGTCGAAATTGTCGTGCGGCCCGTACAGATTGGCGGGCAGGAGGTAAATCGCATTGAATCCGAACTGCTGCCGGTAGCTCTGCGCCTGGACGAGAAGCATCTTCTTCGCCAAACCGTACGGTGCGTTGGTCTCTTCCGGGTAGCCGTTCCAGAGAT
>CAILMU010000171.1 GCA_903835325.1 uncultured Microcaldota archaeon
CAAAACCTCAGTGAAAAAGCGCGAAAGCGTCTTGCTACCGTTTGTTAGAACCTGCCATGCAGTATGCCCAAACCTTATTTTTCCTTCCGCTCCGAACACCAGCCGCAGGTATTCAATGTATGCATTCTGGACGTCGGCATCGTTGTTATGGAGCGTTACACCTTCTATGGATCCATCGCCAGCAAAGGCACCAAGTAGATACCCCAATTCATAAAGATTGTTTTTTGTTGGCAGCCGCATGGCCAAACTTGTCTTTCCCGAGCGGCATTTTTTAGAAGCGTTTTTGAACGCGATGATCCAGCCGTACGCTTCGTCTAGGTTGAAGCCGAAGTGGCAGACCAAATTTACAAAATCCGCGACTCTGAACCTTTGACGATTATACGCGGTCGTGAGGAGTTTTTTTCGTTTTAAGTCCTCCTTATTGCTTTTTTCCATCTTATCGATGAACCCCTCCGCGGCTTCGTGATCCAGAAATACGACAAAGCAGTCCGCCTTTGCCATCTGTTCCAGCACCTTCGACTTCCAAGAAACGTTATCCATTAGCGAAAATGAAGACGGGCCTAGGATGATGTCTTCCATCTTAAGCTGATCTGCTCTCTTGAATACAATCTTGAAGTCATGAAAAACCATGAAAGGATGCTCCGGAGTCGTTGAAATCTCGTCCCCATTTGCGAGCGTTACCTTGATGAGTTTTTTCGCCTCTTTTTTCCACGCATGCGAAACAGGCATGCAGATAATCTTTTCACCATCAAACGAGAAAAAAGACGGTCCATCCTCAAGTTCCACACAAACGCCATCTTCGAGAGAAATCTGTCTTCCTTCTTGTGAGTGTGCGTCGAAGATTTCTTTGGCTGTTCTGACCGAACCATTAGAAAGGACTATTCGCGTGTCCGGTGCGACGCATTTCCCATGGTCCACATGGGCAAGGAGGCAGATTATGGGTGAGCGTATGAATTTCATGGTGATTACCTGCTGAATTAGTCCAATAGGCTATCACACAATCAAGCAATAAATATTTGCGTTGCCTCCCGATTTCCTGTCCGATATCTTTATAAACACTTTTAAACACATAATATAACTGTAATGACATGACAGAAAAGGTCCTACCATGCACAAAGCAATAATGTCCTCGTTGCACAAGCTCTCGCACAAGAGCGCGATGGTCAGGAAACAGGCCATAAAGGAGCTGAAGCTCCACGTCCCACATAACCCGATGGCGCGAATCTCGTTGCACTATATCTCCGTGCATGACCCCAACTACACGATACGCAATCTCGCGAAAAGGGCGTGCTTCGGATACGAATCATGCGCGACAGACGATCCCAGCTGGGAAAAGACCTACTCGTTCTAGAAAAAAGCGGATGGAATTGAGCGCAACCGGCCGAATATCCCACCTATGCCATCTTCGATTGGAGCTCGATCGCGATATCCCTCGTCTCGGAGCATTTGGTCTCCATGATGACGTATGCCAAAGACGACCTGTGCTGCAAGAACCTGACCGCCTCGAGCCGTATATCCAATCTTGCATGCGATATGGCGAGCTTCATCAGCCCTTCCTCATCGCCAATCATCAATGTGAGGCCTTTGGCGCGCTCGGCAGGGTCTTGATCCATCAGCATCCTCCGAACCTCGAATGTGCTGATGCATGGGAATTCTTTGCTCGGCCTGCTGCTAATCCTAGCCGCAATCCGATCGGTCATATTGTATATCCTTTCCGTGAATCGCCCCGAAGGCCGGTCGCTCGGTGTCTTGCCCGCCATATCATCCCCTGGAATGATAACGAAAAGATACGAGTGAATTACCCGTGCCTAAAGGCACGGGCTTCCTGTTTCTCTGAAGATACTTGCCGGCCATATTTATAAC
This sequence comes from uncultured Microcaldota archaeon, assembly GCA_903835325.1. Lineage (GTDB taxonomy): Archaea > Micrarchaeota > Micrarchaeia > Anstonellales > Bilamarchaeaceae > Bilamarchaeum. The sequence continues at coordinate 1,864 of CAILMU010000171.1, forward strand.
CGGTAGGGGTTTCTTCTCCACAGGCTTGACTTCCGGCAATTCCTGCCGTAGCTTTGTTGAGTATATTTATCGCTGCGTTGAGGTCTCTTGGCATTGATGCCCCGCATTGACAGCTATGCCACCTCTCCGCAAGCGATTTCTTCTGCACCAGACCGCAACTGCTGCACATTTGCGTAGTGTAAGCAGGATTAACCAGCACGAAGTCACAACCAGCTTCTTCCGCTTTGTAATGAATCATGCTCACGAATTCTGCCCAACTGCAGTCAAGCACACTTTTGGCAAGGAAACCCCGTGCCAAACCAGCAACATTAAGGTTCTCTATTGCTATGAGCGCATATTTATCAACAAGATGACGACTGATCCTGTGAAGGAAATCCTTTCTTCTGTTTGTGAGTTTTTCATAAGCTTTCGCAACCTTGAGCTTAGCTTTGTTCCTGTTTTTGCTACCCTTCTTTTTTGTTGAGAAGCATCCATGTGTTTTCTTCAGTTTCTGTTCTGCCTGCTTCAAATGCCTTGGATTTTCAATGGATACCCCATTGCTGAGATACGCAAAATGATCTATCCCGAGATCAATACCCGCAACTGGCCCTGCCTTTTTCGAAACGGGGGTTTGCTCAGTTTCAGAAGAAAAGATGGCGTGCCATTTGCCGGATGGCGATTTCTTTATAGTCAATGTCTTGATAGTGCCCTCGATGTCCCTATGTTTTTTGATGGTGATTTGTCCAATGCCGGAAAGCTCAAGCTTCTCTTCGAGCCTGAAGCCGAATTGGGGGTAAGTGAATGATTTTATCCGTTCGATTGATTTGAACCTTGGAAATCCTGCTTTCACACCGTCCTTCTTTCTCGTAGACCTGGCCTCAAGGCTCTTGACTAACCTGTCTGCGACATTCTGGGCGACTTGGGAAAAGATAGACTGTTCTTTTGTTTTGAGATAGAGCTGTTTCCTTGTTGGAAAATTCCCTGTTTCACCATAGTGAACTTTGACATATTCAAGAAGGGAGTTCCATAAGTTCTTGCATTCATATAGGTATAAGTCAAATTTCTCTTTCTGTTCTTTCGAAGGGTAGAGGCGGTATTTCCAGGAACGTCTCCTCATGAAATTATTTGCATGAAAGATTCTTTATAAGCGGGAGGGCGCCACATTTCCGCGATGGTTCTTTGAGGCCTATTCATCCTATGTTTGAAAATATGGGATTTCCCTGGCCTAAGGCATTTAAAATACGACCTCCATGATATATTTCCAGTCTTCTTTTCCAGGGCCTGTAGTCGACTGGTTAAGACGCCTGCTTGACATGCAGGCGCGTTTGGCTGCTGCCAAGGCGTCATGCACAAAATGCAGGAGATACGCGGTTCGATTCCGCGCAGGCCCAATCCCATTACTTTTGTCATATGCTCCTCTTAGGGCAATAACAAGGTTTGGTTCATCAAATTATTCGATTTCATTACCTGAACCAGACCTTGTTAAGTAAAGGGTTTGGTCAAAACCATTAGGGCTGACGATAACGAAATCTCGTTCTCACCACTTCAAAACGCAAGCTAATACAAACCATTTAAAAACACTTGTTAGCACATTATATAACATATGGCGTGCCTAGTACCTCCGATGTATGATGCCAGACCCATCCAGCGGAGCAAACCTCAGAAAACCTACCCGCTCCTCCAGGACCGGTACGAACGTATCTGCGCCATCAGCAGATGCACCAGCAATTCCATCTATCTTTATCGTGATATAGCCGAAACGACCGGCAGGAAAGTCGTTTTGAAAAAACCGAACCGGGCAGTGCTGCTTGACCAGGCAGCATACAATACTGTTGGCAAGCTCCTCGCGGTCGAGGGAAGGGCGCTTTCAAGGATAAACCACTCCGGGGTCGTCTCGCTTATCAGCCAGGGCGACGGATACCTGCTCCTTGAATATGTGCATGGCAAGAATCTGCATGACAACAAACGCTCGATGTCCGAATCAGCGAAATTGAAAGCGATGCTCTCCCTCTGCGATGCGCTCAGCGCTGTCCATGCCGCCGGCATCATCCACCGGGACATCAAACCTGCGAATGTGGTCTACAACGTAAGCTCAACGCTTCTCGATTTCGGATGCGCCAAAGGCGACGGGTTGATAACAGAATCCGAAAGCGCCGAGAATGGCGGGGTGACGGATTATTATGGGAAGGCAGCCTTCGTCGGAACCATAGATTTCTGCCCTCCAGAGAACAGCTCCCCGAGCGATGTGGGGAAGCAGTCCGATCTTTTCTCAGCCGGCGGAGTGCTCTATTACCTGCTCACAGGGAATGCGCCATACGAGTGCAAAGACGATGACGACATCTATGGGAGGAAGCTCGTGACAGAAAACGACATCGCTTCCAAAGTGCCAAGAAAATTCCTTCCTGTCCTAAGCAAGGCCCTGCAGCCTCTTCCCGAGAACCGGCACCAGAGCGCTGCCGAGATGAAGGAAGACCTGCTTCGTATCGGATTATAATCTCTTTTATCCATCAATAATGACATGCGGATGGCTCTACGTTTCCAGGATCGCTTCTGCGCATCCATAGATAAAGCGTTATCGGAAAAGGGGTTCATCAAAGCGGATGGAGAGCGTATCCGTTCAGTGCTCAGCGAAAGCAACCACAGGGGCGCACCGGTCGTCTATCCAGACGAGGATATCTACATCCGCAACCGCGACAAATCCGAACCGCTATTCGCTGTTTTTGTTGGGCGCAGCAGGAACAACGATTCGGTCGCTGTCCTCGCTTCGAATCCGCGCGAGGATGTTTCCGGTGCCTCATTGACAAGACAGGGCCAATATCTCAAGAAGACGGTCACCAAAAAATCAGGCCCGCCTGAAAAGAGTGCAGAGGACCTGGCATTTGCGCTTTATTCTCTTTCGGAATTGAAACGCTCCTTCAGGATGCAGGTCCATTTCCATGCCCGCACCATGCTTGATAATTCGCTGGCGCATGACGATGGCTGGTCGGCGATGGGTTCCATCATCAGAAGGGCGCTCCTCAACCACTGCGATTTCCTCTGCTACACCCCGCACAACGCTTTCGAATTCGAGAACAAGCGAATCGCAAGCGAGATCCTATCCGAGTTCGGGATAATTTTCCCTTACGCATCAGAAATCACCATGCCTATCCTGAAGAACCATCCGAACGGCCCGCACCACATCGTCGTTGCAGGCACCCGCGAAGCCGCAGAAGAGATAGATCTCTCTATTCTGCGCCTCGACCGCTCGGACATCAACATGCCCTCATACTACGAGGGCGCCACATTGGAGGAGATGCACAAAATCCTCCAGCCGATGCGCAGGACCGGGACAGTCATCATGGGCCCAGCGCATCCGATGAACATCAGCGAGAGATACCTTCCCATCAACGGCATCGGCCTTTTCAGCGCAGTGCAGCTCGGCCTGCTCAGCCTGGACCAAGCGAAAGAATTCACGAAGGCCTGCGATTTCCTGGAATGCTGGAACGACTCCATCTACCCCGGGAAGATATCGTTCCGCTCAAAAGAGCTCGAAACAGAGATGAGACGCCTTCTCGACAAGCATAGCCCGTCGCTCGGTCTTCCTCCAGGCACGAACTTCTCAGCGAACCTCTGCAACCTGCTTCTCGCGCTTGAATTCGCATCCACTGATAACCTCGGCCAGAGCTACGGGACCGACAACCATACAGAAGCGCCTCTCGGCCTCGGCTACCCGGTCGGAGGAGACCCGTTCATGCGAGGCTGGACAACAATCGATATCCCAAATCAGCACAAGAGAGCGGACCGCACCTTCAGCCCCGAAGAGTTAGTTCGCCTCATATCGGAGAAGAAGGCGAAGATGGGTTCTGTCCTGTTCACGAATATAGACGGGAAGGACAACACGCTACGCCTTGCCGATTCCCGCATCGAGCGTCCAAAGGAGCTGAAAAAAATCGTTTCCAAAATGGCGCGCGAGCAGTATGCGAAATATGTGCGCGACCTGGCATCTGACTTTTTCGGTTTCCTAGGAGACGGCGATTTCGAGGATATCGGTAACATGGGGAGATGAGGCCACAACTCCGTTCAATCCTTCTTCTGCTCGGGCCTCGAGACGTAATCCATGAGGAAGACCGAATCCTGGCCTATCCTATCCATTATCCTCAACGCCTTGGTCAGGAAGATGAGGTCGTTCGGTCCCGGAGGCAGGCCCAGCTGGACATCGATATCACGTTTGGCATGGTAAAGGTCGCCCCAATCGCTGACTTCCAGTTCAGGGGATGAAAGGACCAGCAGCTCTATCCGTTCCCGGAAACCAAGGACGAACGAGCGGATTTCCTTCTCGATCGTCTTGCGGTTCGCGCTCGCATATGCCGATCTCAATCCCTCATCGTTGGGCATTGGTTCGATAAGGACGTTCGTCCCGATTATCGCCCCCAGGTCCTTGCTTGTGAGGACTGCCATCTCGGCGATCGCAAGAAGCCTGTACTGCCCCCGCATGAAACGCTCCCGCGACTCGGGATATACCAGGACGAGAGAAGCAAGGAGCGAGGTCAGCACCCCGATCAATACGTACGCGGCCATCTCCTTGTCCATGTGGAAGTAATAGATGGCGCACAGCACGGCGAGTATCAGGAACATTATCAATACGATGAACTGGGTGATATGCTTTCGGATGATGTACTTCTGGAATTCCAGCTCGATATCCATATCGCTTACCCGGCCCCATTGCCCGTGCGCATCATTCCCCGTGGTCCTCGGCGGCCGTCTTGGACGGCTTATCCCGGAACTCCCTTGCCGCCTTCATGAACTCGATGAAGATTGGCGCTGGCGCCTCCAGCCTGCTCGTCAATTCAATATGCGCCTGCGTCGCTATCCCGAAGCTTGTCTTCCACTCCGCTATCTCAACAATATTGTTCTTCGGGTGCGTTCCGGATATCACCAACCCTTTCTCCTCAAGGGCCTTCACATATGACGGGTTGACTTCGTACCGGTGCCTGTGCCGCTCATAAACCTTCTCGCTCTTGTACGCCGAATACGCGATCGTGCCTTTCTTCAGCGTGCATTCATAAGCGCCCAGCCTGTTCGTTCCGCCCATCTTCGTTATCTGCTGCTGTTCGGGCAAAAGATCGATGACCGGGTATTCCGTCTTCTTGTTGAACTCGGTGGAGTTCGCGCCTTCCATCCCGCAGACATGGCGCGCGTATTCAGCCACCATCAATTGCAGGCCAAGGCACAATCCGAGATACGGCACCCTTCTCTTGCGCGCGTACTCTATCGCCCTTATCTTGCCTTCTATCCCGCGCTCTCCATACCCGCCCGGGACAAGTATCCCCTGGTATGAGGAGAGCACCTCTCCCACATCGAAGAGCTTGGTGTCCTCGAGGTCGCTCGCTTCTATCCATCCGACCTCCAGGCCGCAGTTCACCGCAGCCGCGCTGTGCACCAGCGCCTCCTTCACGCTCACATAAGCGTCCTTGACCGCAGTGTATTTCCCGACAATAGCTATCTTGAGGGGCGCCTCCTTCGGCTCGATTATCTGCCTCACCCTCTTCTTCCATTCGGTGAGATCCGGATCCTTCTTCTCGTCCAGCTTCAGCCTTTTCGCCAGCTGCTGGTAGACGCCCTGCTTCTCGAAAGAGAGCGGAAGCTCGTAAACCGTCTGCAGGAACGGGTCGTCGAAGACCGCATCCTCCGCCACATTGCAGTATGTGCTTATCTTCTTCTTCGAATCCTCGCACAGTTTCTCCTGCTCGCGCGTAATGATTATATCTGGTTGTATCCCTTGGCTCTGCAGAAGCCTCGTCGCATGCTGCGTAGGTTTGGTCTTCTGTTCCCCGGGGCTCAGGCTGGGGACATAAGTAAGCTGCACGAAGACCATGTTGTCCTGCTCGAAATGCATCTGGCGCATGGCTTCCACGAAATACCCGTTCTCGATATCGCCTATCGTCCCCCCTATCTCGATGATCACTATGTCCGCGCCATTATCCTTCGCCGCATCCACGACCCACTTCTTTATCTCGTCGGTGAGATGCGGGACTATCTGCACGTCGCGCCCCAGGAATTCCCCTTTCCTCTCCTTCTCTATTATCTTCTGGAAAAGCTTCCCACCGGTTATCGAGTTCGTGCCTTTGAGGGACATGTTCAAAAAGCGCTCATAAGTCCCGAAATCCATATCCACTTCGGTCCCGTCGTCCAGCACGAACACCTCGCCGTGGCGGAACGGGTTCATGGTGCCGCAGTCGACGTTCAAGTACCCGTCGAACTTTATCTGCGTGACCTTGAATCCCCTGGCCTGGAGCAGCTTCGCTATAGAAGAAGACACTATCCCTTTCCCTAGCCCGGACATGATAGAACCGGCTATCACGATGAATTTGAGTTTCTTTTCTGGCATAGGAAAAATGTGAAGGTCTCTTTTTTTAACACTTGTGAGTCAGTTATCATTTTATGGATGGGAAATGGCTGAAATGGGCGCTCATCGCTTCTTGGATACTCTTGATTTTCGCTATCCTCAGCATCATCATCTACATCTCCGTGCCCTCGATACTCTCCTTGGTTCTCGGCACGCCCATATCCGGCGACTGCGGTTCGGCCCTGTCCGCATCGACCGGCGCCCAATCTGACCTGACATTCGCCCTCATGAGCCTCTGCTCCAGCGCAAAGAGCTTTGTCGGAATGAGCGCGATGCTGCTCATCGTCATCGCCGGGATACCCGCCCTGATATCATACATCCTCGCGACTCTCGAAGTGGTGCGCTCTCCCATGACCGGCTTGAGGAAAGCTATATGGCTCATCCTGTTCTGGCTATTCCTCGGGATAATCGCAGTCACCGCATACTACATGACAGACAGGAAAAAGGCATCGACTCGATAAGGGGGATCTCAACCATGACCATCTACAAGAACCCTGCGGAAAAGAAAGCGAAACCCGCACTCTCGCTGGAAGCGGAAGCCGAATCCCTGCGCTCAAGCCTCATATCCGATTTCCACTCGCAGGCAAGAGCCCGCCTCCAGATCATCCTCAGCCGAATGGAAGGCTCGCCCCCGGCCCTAAAATCCGAGATAGCCGCCATCCTCAAGCTCCTCCATCCGCCTGCATCCGTTGCCCGCGATGTCAGGAAAACCGAAGAGGATTCAACCAACAGCTTCGAGGCCCTGCAGGAGATCTCAACCTTCGTCAAATACAACAAGATGACTTCTGAGACGGTATCCGCACTCAGGAGCCTTGTCGAATCCGCCGTGAGGCCATATGGCACCGCGACATTCAACGCAAATCTCGCGGTCAATGTCCCTCTGAAAAGCGACATGCGCCAAGCCATCCGCGCCATCCAGCTTCTCGACACCGTGATACGGGGCTCCGAATACCCGGTGGATTTGCCTCTGGAAGGCGACCCCCGCAAGGCAGCGTTCAAGGCAAGGATAGTAGGTGCGATACAGCGCCACCGTGTCTTCAAGCCCGAATACCTCACCCCGGAATTCGTTTCCAGGCTGAAGCTTTTGAGCCAGTACGAAGAAGGGACCATGAACTCGAAGATACTCCCCTATCTCAGGTCGGACAATTTCAATTTCAGCGCAGAGCACCTGGACGCGATACTCCACGAGCTCCGCACGTTGGGTGTCACCCCGCAAAAATCAGAACCATAACTAGAATAAGCGCGCGAAAATCAGATCTTGTTCAGCGCTTCCTTGATCTCGGCTATGGATTTCCGGCTCACAATCATCGGTATCCTCTCGCGCTCGGAAATCTTGACCGCCAGTTTGTCGACTTTCGTCGGGTCTATGTTGTGCAGCACCACCGCGGACGGTTTTGTCGGGCTGACCCGGAGGACCACCATCGGGCTCCGTCCGGTGCTGACCCCGGTGAATATGAAGACCCTCTCGTTCACGTTGCCGTAGAGGTTCTGGAAATACGAGAAAGGCATCTCTAAAATCACCTTGATGCTGTCGATCAAAGTATATCCGTACACCTTCTTGGCATCGATCATGTCCTCGTTGGTCAGGACTGTCCCTTCTATCAGGCCGACGAAATCCTTGAGCGAGATGGATCGGGCGAACTCGTGCACCTCGAAATATTCGCTGACCGGTTTCTGGGTCTCGGTCAGCTTCTGCGATATCCCGCCCCCTTTCTGGCGGTCTATCTCGAATATGGCGTTCACGAAGCGTTTAATAACGGCGGTCCCGGGGGATTTGCGCCTATTCCCCTCGTAATCGCTTATCGTGGAGACCGTTATGCCGAGATGCCGGCTTAGCTCCACCTGGGATATGCTGAATATCTCGCGCCATTTCCTCATGGTCGCGCCTGGATCCTCGGAGAGCGATATCTCGCCTGCTATCTCCCGCTTCACTTTCTCCATTGAAAGCTATTCCTTCGATAATGTTTAAAAATTCCGTCTATCGTCCATATCGACTTCGCTTTTCGACAGATGCCACACCCTATTAATAATCTTTATTCAGCAACAAGGTGTCCATGGCCTATAACATCATCGCGGATTTCTTCAACATCATCTCGCCATCCATGTTCGATGTCTCGGCGGTATTGCTCATCATCTCCTTCATAATCTGGGAGCTGCCGCGCTCGGTCAAACTTATCG